>NZ_UBIZ01000363.1:0-15108 GCF_900465275.1 Parafrankia sp. Ea1.12
GGCTCGCGACCGAGAACCCGACGTGGGGCTACCAGCGGATCCAGGGCGAGCTCCTCAAGCTCGGTTACCGGGTGAGCGCATCCACGATCCGCCGGGTCCTGAAGACCCTCGGGCTGCCACCGGCTCCGAAACGGCAGACCGACACCACATGGCGACAGTTCCTGCGCACGCAGGCAGCGACCATGCTGGCCGTGGACTTCTTCCACGTGGACTGCGCGGTGACGCTGCGGCGTCTGTACTGCTTCTTTGCCATCGAGGTCGGCTCCCGCACCGTCCATATCCTCGAGGTCACCGCCCACCCGGACGGGCCCTGGACCACCCAGCAGATCCGCAACCTTGTGATGGACCTCGGTGAGCGGGCGGTCGACTTCCAGTTCCTGATCCGCGACCGGGCCGGGCAGTTCACCGCGTCGTTCGACGCGGTCCTCGCCGACACCGGCATCACCACGGTCAGGATCCCACCCCGGACTCCGCGGGCGAACGCCTACGCGGAACGGTTCGTCCGCACCGTCCGGACGGAAGCCACCGACCGGATGCTGATCTTCGGTGAACGGCACCTGCGCACCGTCCTGGCCGAGTACGCACGGCACTACAACGGACGACGCCCGCACCGCGCGCTCCGCCTTCAACCACCCCGGCCCGACCATCCAATCACCGACGTCACGACGGCACGGATCAAGCGCCGGCCTGCCCTCGGTGGCCTGATCAACGAATACGAACGAGCCGCCTAAAAGACCAGGTCAACGCCGGTGGCCGAGTTCTGGCACCCCACAGGGCCTCTGGAGCCGGCGAGGGGACTCGAACCCCTAACCGCTCGATTACAAGACGAAACACCGCGTATCTGAACATACCGGAACGTGCCGCGTCGTGCCGCAAAATCCGAGGTCAGGGCGTTTTCGGTGCCGTAACGTGCCGGCCGATGTCGCGACGTGCCGGAGCATCCGCGCACACAATGCGCACACACGCGGCCAGCGCATTGTCGACATAAAAGTCATAATCACCGCTACCGGACACGCAAAGCGCGCCGGTCACGATCTGTGGTCGATGGCGAACTAGGGAGAGACGGTCTGGCCTGTTCGGGGACAGAGGCACCGGGCCACCGGCGATCGCGTGAGGGCCGGGCGGTATCGACGATTACTGGTCGATCTCGTCACCGGTGCTGTCGGCAAAGGCATCCAACTCATCGGGCCCGTAGACCACGATGGGACCGTGGTGCCACGCCCGTGTCACGCTCAGGTGTGGCACCCGCTGGGTGCAGGCCGGGTGGCGCGAGGCGCTGCGGCACTGCAAACGGCCTGGGGGCCGCTGGTGCTGCGGACCTACAGGCCGCGTGTCATCCTGTGAGCGCCAGGCGTGTTTTGTAGCCGTGAGCGCCGGGTGCCCGAGAGGGAGGAACCAGCGTGGTGGACAGCCCCGGGCCGGCCCGGCTTGCGGTGCTCATCGACGCGGAGAACGCACCGTTGTGGGCCATCGAACCGCTGCTCACCGAAATCGCCCGATACGGAAACGTGCAGGTGAAGCGCGCCTACGGCGACTGGTCGGCCGGCGCGCCGAGGAGCTGGAAGAAGACCCTGCTGGAACTGTCCATCCGTCCTGTGCAGGTGTTCGCCGCGGTCAAGGGGAAGAACGCCGCAGACCTGACATTGGCGATCGATGCGATGGATCTGCTGCACTCCGGATCCGTCGACGGAATCTGCCTGGTCTCCTCCGACAGCGACTTCACCCGCCTGGCCGAACGGATCCGCGAGGCCGGCCTGACCGTCTACGGGTTCGGGGAGGAGAAGAAGACGGACCCGGGCCTGCCAGCCGCCTGCGACACCTTCACCTTCGTCGAGATCCTCGCAGCGGCAGTGCCGCCAGCGCCTGCTCTGACGCCAGACCAGGCGCTCGGCCCTACCCAGGCCGCCCCTCCGACGCAGCGGTCACCTGGGACGCCTAGCAATTCTGAGAGGTTCGCGGCGGCCCCAGCTGCCAACACGCCGCAGACCGCTGTCGCTGACCCGCCGAAGAACAAGAAGAAGGTGAAGTCCACCCCGGGGGTGCCTCCCACCCGGGCAACGTCCGCCGAACTGCGCGCGAATGCCGTGCTGGTCAGCCGGCTACGCGAGGCGGTGACGACGAACCCCAGCCCTGACGGGTGGACGCATCTGTCGGCCGTCGGGTCAGCCATCCGGAAGCACCCCGCGATCGTCCTGAAGACCTACGGCTACTCCCGCCTCATGGACCTGATGGTCGCGACCGACCTGTTCGAGCTTCAGCAGAACGGCCATGGTAGGTCTGGCCCCGTCCACGCGCGCGTCAAGTAGTCACACAAGGTCGCGTGACGGCGGCCCGCCAACTGTGCTCACGGCCGCGCTCAAGGGCCGGATCAGCTACGCACCCAGCGCGCCCCGCCTACCTCCTGATGGTCGCCTGGTGAACCACGCCGTGCCCGTAGCCGCAGGCCGCGAGTCTCGTACAGGCATGGAGAGGACGTCGGACCTCGAAGCGCGAATTTACATGGTTCTACCGTGATCTCCGCGCAAGATCCCGCATATGCGGCAGCGACACGACGTCGGGCATCTCAGGCCAGTGGTACCGGGGAAGGACTCTCGCGTGCACAGGGACGACGCCGGTGACCGGGTTCCAGATGACGTCGGTCCAGGAGCCTCCGCGCGCGGGGACGACTCCACTCGGAGTCGACGTTGTGGAGTTCACCCACCTGCACGGGGACGAACCTCTGCGGTGATCAAAAAAAGGGGGTGTCCACCCCGAAAGACCCCCCGCCTGCGCCGGGACGACAGCGGACTGGCCGCGGGCTGCTGACCGTTGGAGGGCGCCCTCGCATGCGCGGGGGTCTTCCTGCCACCAGATTCGCCCTGCGCCCCCGCCCCCGCCAGAGGCCGAGTCGTGTAGCCGTTCGACTACGGACGGCACTTCCACCTCGACGGCCGCTCTCACTTACGAATGGTCTCGGCAAGCCTTAAAGGCGACGTCTCATCACTGCAGACCAGGCCGCCGCGGCCGTGGCCGTCCTCTCGAACCAGAACGTGGTATAGACGCGCAAGCGAACGGCCCGCTAACAACGTCCTCGTAGATTGGACCCAGACCCAGCCTGGCCTTGCCCGTCCACCGCAGAAGCGGACGGCCTGCCAGTCCCGACTGCCCGCGATCGTCGCCCAGCGCGGGGTGTCGGCGATCCGCACTATGCCTAGGTCTAGATCTCCGGCTGTCGGATCGCTACCTACGCCCTCCGCAAGGACCTCGGGCCTGCGACCGCCTGAGCGCCCACCCAGCCGGGTGGGGACGCGGCACCGTGCGCCCTCAACGGGGTTCGCAGCAGACCCGTGCGGGATTGACCAACGTTGCAGTGTCAGGGCGGCTTGTCGTGGAGGCCGGCTCTGAGCGTTCCGTGGGCGGAGGTGTCCGATGAGCACGCCGGGGGGTGGCGACGGTCAGGGAGCGGGGAGCTTCGCCGTCCGCGGTGTCACCGTGATCATGGGCTTGGTGATGGGGCTGAGTTTCCTGTTCGGCTTCGGCAACTCCTGGGCGTTGGGCCTCCACCTGGGTGTGTCGCCGTACATCGCGCCGCTGGTCGCTCCGGCGGTGGACCTGTCGGTGGTCGGTTCTCCTCGGGATCCGTCACCTGGCGCTCCGTGGTGGGAGCACCCGCCAGATGCGGCCGGCGTGGCGGCTGCTCGCCTTCGCCGGCTTCGTCACGCTGGCGCTGAACGTCGCCGAACCGCTCATCGAGCGGAACTACAGCCGGGCAGCCTTCGACGCCGTTGGTCCGCTTCTCCTGATCGGCTGGGCTGAGGTAGGGCCAGGTTTGTTTCAGGCGATGCAGGCCATCGAGACCACGACGGCCGAGCCGACGTCCGTTCACGGTATGCCCGCAGTGGACGAGGAATCCCAGCAGTCGGTAGGTCCCGGGGTTACGTCCGGCGCGGAGCGTACGTTCGATCCAGTAGATGATGTTCCGGTCGGACGGTGCCGAATGAGGCCATACCGAAAAAGGAAGGATGATCGGGGAAGCTCTGCACTCAAATCACGCTCACGATGATCAGCCTGTGCCGGGTTCACCGGGGTCCGGTGCCGGCGGACACGTTTCCTCGATGCTGGCCAACCCTCCTACCGGACAGATCGGGACGGGTGTGGAGCACGGCGCCGTCGAGCACAGTGCGCAGGCAGACCGGGTCGGGGCCGGCGAGGTCCGGCAGGGGCGGCTTTGCCGCCGGGTCAAGGCCTGCGGGCAGGTGCCAGAGGGCAAGAGTTGCGGGGCTGCCCGGGGAGAGAGTCCCGGCGCCGGTGGTGCTGGCGCGGCCGATGTCGGCGCGGGCGGCGTGCCAGCCGCCGCGGGTCGCGGCTGCCAGCGCCTGCGCGGGGGTGAGCCGAGCGGCCGGAGTGTGGTGGCCGGTCGCGGCGCGGATCGCACCCCAGGGGTCGAGCGGAGTGACGGGGGCGTCGGACGACAGCGCGAGGCCGACACCGGCGGCGGCGAGGGCGGCGAACGGATTCATCGCGGCGGCACGAGCGGTGCCCAGCCGGGCGGTGTACATACCGGCCGGGCCGCCCCAGCAGGCGTCGAACGCGGGCTGCACGACAGCGACCGCGCCGTGGCCGGCGAGTTCGGCGATCTGCTCGGGATGGACGAACTCGCAGTGCTCGACCCGGGGCCGGCTGTGCGCGACCCGGCTTCGGCCGACCTGGTCGGCAGCTGCGCGCAGCCCCGCGAGGACGGTGTCGACGGCGGCGTCACCGATCGCGTGGAAACCTGGCTGCCGGCCGGCGCGGACCGCGGCCAGCACGATCGCAGCGACGCCGTCGACACCGAGTTTCGGCGGCGGCCGGTGACCGGGCCGGTCGGCATAGGGCTCGCGCAGAGCCGCGGTGTGTGAGCCGAGCGAACCGTCGACGAACAGGTCCCCGCCGACGCCGACGCCGTACGTCCCAGCGGGGTCGAGATCGGCGAGCAAGGCCGGGTCGCCGGCCCAGTAGGCGGTGATCCGCGGGCCGGGTTCGACGGCGGCGTGGGCGAGCAGACCCGCGAGATCGTCCGCGGAGGACACCTCCGGCCCCGCCATCTCGTGCAGCGCCACGATGCCGAGCGCGGCGGCGGCGGTACGCAGCCGCCGCCAGATGGCGGCGCGCTGCGCCTCACCGATGGTGCCGTAGGCATGGACACGGGCGGCGTGATGGGCGCCGTCGGTCACGTTGCCGTCACCGACCCAGCCAGGAAGGGCCACGGCGCCGGACGCCGCTGCCAGTCTGCCGGAGATGACCGCCATGTGGCCGTCGACGCGGGCCAGGTAGACGAGGCGGCCGGGAGCCGCGGCTTCGAGGTCGGCGCTGGTCAGGGCACGCTGCTCGGGCCAGGTGGTCTCGTCCCAACCGGTGCCGAGCAGTGTCGTAGCAGGGCTGTCGCGGGCCGCCGCGGCGATCACGTCCAAGGCGTGCGACAACGTCGGCGTGCCGGCGAGATCAAGGCCGCTGAGCGCGAGACCGGCACCGGTCGCGTGGATGTGGGCGTCCACGAAACCGGGGGTGACGAGCGCGCCGTCAAGATCGACGACGATGTCGGCCTGGTCGACGACCAGGGCCGGATCATCACCGACCCAGGCGATACGGCCACCGGCGGTGAGTAGAGCGGTGACGCCGGGCCGGGCCGGGCTGTGGACATGGCCTCCGCGGTAGAGGACAACGGGTCCGGATGCGCTGGTCATGTGCCTCGAGTCTGCCCGGCCGTCAGGAGACGTTCAAGCATCGAGCGCAAGGCGACCCGACCACCCTGTCTCTGTGACGCGAAGGCCCGTCCCGCTGCTGGGTACCGTCCTATGCTGTTCCGGTGCCCTCGGTCGCGATTGTGGGAGCCGGCCTCGCCGGTCTTGCCACCGCGAAAGCCGCGCGTGAATACGACCTGGTGCCCACCGTCTTCGAGAGCGCGCCGGAAGCCGGCGGTCTGTGGCGGCCACGAACCGGGTCGGTGTGGCCGGAGCTCACAACCAATATCTCCCGCTTCACCTGTTCACTGTCCGACTATCCGTGGCCGGCCGGCACACCGGAGTTCCCACGGTCGGCGGCCGTCGCCGAGTATCTGAAGTCCTATGCCCGCGATTTCGACGCTGATCGGGCGATCCGTTTCGGTTGCCGGGTCACCGGTGTCGAGCGGGTGTCCGGCAGATGGCGGGTCGCCTTCTCTGAGGGAGGCTGCGCCCGGGCGGAGGTCTTCGACGCGCTCGTGGTGGCGACAGGCTTCTTCGGGCGGCCGGTGTTTCCCCGCGTCTCTGGCGGGTTCGACGGACTCTCCATACACAGCGGTGCCTACCGCGGGCCGGCGGAGTTCCGGGGCCGGCGGGTGGTTGTCGTCGGCATGGCCTTCAGCGGCGCGGAAATAGCCGCGGAACTGGCCCGGGACGGAGCGGCGGTCACCGCCGTCACCCCGCGGCCGTTCTGGCTGGTGCCGAGGCGGATCCCGCTCGGCGGCGGTCGCCGGGTACCCCTGGACCTGTACGGCAACACTCGGTCGGCGAGGCTGGGGCCTCCGGGCGCCGTCGCTCCTCCACCAGCGGAAAGATACCGCCGACGCAACCAGATGCTGTCGGCCATCGGGATGAACCCGGGCGAGATCGACGAGGCTCTCAGGCTCGATCCAGACTCGACCGACCCGCCGCACGTGGTGGTCTCCGACACAGTGGGGACGGAAGTGGTCGAAGGCCGCCTGCGGGTGGTCGCCGGACGGGTCCGGCGACTGGAACGTTCCGCGGTCGTTCTCGATGACGGCCGGCGGGTCGACGCCGACGCGGTCATCTGGTGCACGGGTTACCGGCCCGACCTCACGTTCCTTCCCCGCACGGTGTCGCGGGCAGTGGAATATGATCCCACGGACATTTTTCAGCCGGTCCTCCTGGCGGACGCGGTGTTCCCTCAGGAGATCCCCGGCCTGAGCTTTGTCGGAATGTACCGGGGGCCCTATTTCGGTGTGGTCGAACTGCAGGCCAGGTGGGTCTGCGCGGTCATGGCCTCTGCGGTGCCGAGCCCCGCCCCCCTAGAACGCGCCCGCGGAGTCGGGACGGCTCGTGAGACCAGGCTCGCACGCCCCCGCCCGCAATTTCCCCATAACGACCTCGAACAGGCCGACCGGATCGGGCGGATTCTGGGGGTGCTACCGGAACCCGAATCCGCCCGGGACGAGAAAAACTGGTTCTGGGACGCACCGGTGATTCCGGCGCACTACCGTATGATGGGTGCGCATGCGGCGCCCACCGTCGCCCGGGTTCTGATCGAGGAGGCCCGGGCGCGATGCCAAGACGCCCACGAGAATCAGGAAGGCTGTGGGACGTGCCAGACCTAGCCGAGGGCGAGCCGAGCGGGGCAACGGTTCCGGGCGCGGAGGCCGCCGAGATCTTCGCCCAACTCGAGGGCACGTGGGCGCTACGCCGGGAGATTCCGGGAATCGGGACGATGGATGGCGCAGCGTTTTTCGACCCGCTCCTCCCGGGCACGCTTCTCTATCGGGAGGAAGGCCGCCTGAGCCTGCAGTCCGGGTACTCGGGGCCGGCCACCCGTGAATATTACTACCTGCTGGAGAAAGACCACATCAGGGTCACCTTCGCGGACGCGCCCCCCGGTGAGCGCACCTTTGTAACCCTGCGTCCCGAACGTGGTAGCGGCGACACCTTCAGGGCAGCAGATGTCCACTATTGCACACCCGATTTGTACTCGGCGACCTACCACTTCTCGAACGAAAGACTGACGATCTCGACGGGTGTCCGCGGACCCAAGAAGGACTACACAATCCTCACCACCCTCACCCGCGACCCGGAGACGAGGCGTGCCACGGCCATGCTGGACGGCAGCCGCGGCTGACGGGTCGACCGACTGGCGAGTTCCGAGCCCGCGGAGCAACAACCGACTTCCTTCGCCCTGGCGTCTACCGAGGCCTGTCCCCGGAGAGTGGAAGGACCCTGGTACCGGCACCCACGAAGACGACCTCCCCCTTGACCCGGATTACCGGCGTGCCGTCATCGCCCGCTGCCACCCGGCATTCCAGGCGGCTGGCCCGTCCCAGCTCAACGCCCTGTTCGAGGACAAAACCGAAATTGGGCAGCTCCGACTCGCGGCGCCGGCCATGGAGATAGGATGCCAGGGCAACCGCTCCCGCGCCGGTTCCGGTGTCTTCGAGAACTCCAAGTGCGGGGCTGAACATCCGGACCCGGAAATCGGCACCCGAATCCACGGAGGCCGCAGTGAAGGCATAGATCTGCGGAGCCCAGAAGTCGCCGATCTCCGCACGCCAGGCAGCAAGATCGAAGCGAATTCCCTCCATGGCCGACAGCGTCCTCAGCGGAACTATCAGGAACCGGACTCCGGCCCCGACCGCAGCAAGGCCGACGGTTGTGTCGATCTCGCCAACCGGAATACCGAGAACATCCGCCATAACCTTTTCATCGGGCGGTTGAGGACCTTTCTCCGTCCGCCCAGGGAAGGTGAGCTCCGCGCTCCCGGAGTATGGTTCGGTGCGCTTCTCGACCGTGACCCGCACCGGCCCGACAGGCAGATCGAGGATGATTTCTCCCGTCTGCCGGTCGAGCACATCACCAAGGTGTGCGGCCACCATCGCGGTACCGATGCTGGGATGCCCCGCGAACGGCAGCTCCGCTGCGGGAGAGAAGATCCTGGCACCCACGGTCGCACCGACCGAGGTCGGCTGGCCGAGAAAGACCGTCTCCGAATAGTTGAACTCCCTGGCCACAGACTTCATCTGCCCTGCGTCGAGATCGTCACAGTCAAGGACGACCGCCAGCGGATTACCCCGGTAGGCCGAATCCGAGAAGACGTCGACACACACGTATCTGAGCATCCGCCCGGTCACCGGTAGGTCACCACCAGGGCCTGGCGTACAGCCCGCTCGAGAGCGTCGAGCTCATCGATGCCGTTGGCCTCGATCAGGAAGGACCCGAGACGGTCGGCTCCCCGCCGCAGCGGGGGGAGCACTGCACCCGGCGCCCACTCTATCTCGACCCGGTGTAGTGTCGCCGCACCTCGTGCCGGGCTCACCGGATCGAAATGGGACTGCAGCGGGATGTACGTCGGATCGACATCGAATCCTTTGACGGCAACCCCGTCCAGCACTCCCGCCTCATGTTCGAAGAAGACCTGGCGCACCGGACGGGTCGGGGTGCTGTACTCGGGGCGCTCCCCCATCATGGCCCGCAGGATCTGGTGTTCCAGCGGGATCCCGGTCGACAGCTGATACATGGGAAGAAGTCCATCTCCAGGGTTCCGCACCGCGAACTCAATCAAGACCGGCGATCCACCCGGGGGCATCCGGTACTCGGCGTGGATCATTCCGGAGCCGATCCCGAGAATATCCACGATCTTCTGGTTCGCCACACGGACGGCATCCGCCCCGGCCATGGAGACAGCATTGGCAGGAATCGTGTAACCCATCTCCAGAAAATTCTTCCCTGGCGGGCACGGCGGTTCCTGGCTGACGTTGGTGAAGACCGCCTCCCCTTCGTGCACGAGGGAGTCCACGTTGATGTCGATCCCGTCCGCGACCGCCTCCACCAGGAGTGCGGTCCCGGCGTCGAACGCCTCCAGTGCCCTCGCCAGGGCGGCCGGAGAGTCGGCCAGATGGATGCCCTGACCGCCGTGTCGGTCCAGCGCCTTGACCACCGTCCTCCCTGCTGGGGAGGGCGGCGGTTCCCCGGCGGTATGGTGCTGCCACCGGGGGCTGAGCGCCGGGAAGTAGCCTCGCTGCAGGAACTTGTTCCGGGCCACCATGCCGGCCCGCACTCCGGCACCGGGCAAACCCAGGATGTCGGCGGCGACGGCAGCGGCCGTGACGAATTCCTCCACGGCGCCGTAGACGCCGCGGACAGCGTATTCTTCACCCCAGCCGAGGGTCTGGGCGACCGCCGCCTCGAATGACCTCGCAGAGCACCATGCCTGCCGGTCGGGCTGGTTCGACAGGCGGCGGACCCAATCCTGATCAACCGTCTCAGGGTCGTCAATGTAAAGGATCCGCAACCCACGGCCACGGAGGAAAGAATAGAACTCCGGGTAGCGTGCCCTGGCAGCACCACCCATGAGGACAAAGGCTTCCTGTCGCATCGTGATACCCTCCATCGGGAATTATCATTGGTCAGATCGCGGCGTCAACACTATGTGCCACCGCCAGCCGTTCCGGTTGTGGTGTCAGTGCCGAGAAGTGATGTTACGGCTTCGTCGAGCTCAGACCAGGACCGGTTCCAGCCGGTTTCCCGCTGACCGACGCGGGCCGTTGTCTCCGCGTGCTCCGCCTCGATCTCCGCGCGTGTCGCGGCAACGGCGACGCTTGACGGACCGCCGCCGAAACGGGCTCTCTCGACCACCGCAGCCGGATCGTCGCCCTCCGGGAACATCGATTCCCGGTCCGTGCCGAGGAGATCAGAAACCAGATCGAGGAGAGCCCCTTCGCCGGCGGCGGCCCTGTTCACCGCCTCCCCGACGAGATGATGCGCCTCCCGGAAAGGGAGCAACCGCAGCTGAGCTATCCGCTCGGCGGCGAACGTGGCCACGGTGAAACCGTCAACCGCCCGCTGCCGCATCGCTTCGGTGTCCGCGAGCAGGCCGGCCACGACCGCGGTGAGCATGTGAAGTCCCTCCCGCGTCGCGTCCAGCGCGTCCCAGGCCAGCCGGATCGCTTCCGAGCCGGCTGCGATCGAGTTCGTGTACGGCTTGCCGTGCATCGCCACGGCCGCGGTGGTCAGTGCTCCCGCGCAGGTGGCCAGCCTGCCCTGGGCATGTTCGAGGAGAAAAGGGTTTCGTTTCTGCGGCATCATCGAGCTGGAGCCGACCAGAGAGTCGGGCAGGCGGAGAAAGGCGAACTCGTCGGTGAGCCACTGGAGGAGATCCGCCGCGAGACGGCTGGCGGTCACGCCAAGGATCATGGAGCCGGCGAGGGCCTCCAGGAACACGTCGCGCGAAGCGATCGCCTCGACAGAGCTGCTGAATGTTCCGGTGAAGCCGAGGAGCCCGGCGGTTCGCTCGGGGGCGATGCGTACCGTGGTGCCGCCTATGGAGCCGGCGCCCAGCGGGCAGAGAGCGAGGCTCTCCGCCACATCGTCGAGTCGACGCAGGGCGCGCATCAGCGCACGCGCCACGCCGAGCAGGTAGTGCTCGAACGTGATCGGGACGGCCGGCTGCCCGTGGGTGTAGGCCGGCATCACCGCCGAGCGATACTGCCTGCCCTTGTCGACCAGCGCCTCAACGAGATCCAGTCCAGCACGCACGGTTCGAAGGTGCCGTTCCCGCAGCCGCAGCCGCAGGCAAGTGGCGGTGTGGTCGTTCCGGGAACGCCCGAGCTGCAGGGAGCCCGCGATCCGCGACCCCAGGTGATCGGCGAGATAATTCTCGTACATCAGATACAGCCCGCGGGGCGCATCCCGCGCGGCCAGCTCGGCGAACCGCGAGGCACGCAGCCGGCGAATGCTTTCGAGCAGCGGTGCGCCGTCCCGCCGGTCGAGGACTCCCTGTTCGGTGAGCATGACGACGTGTGCCAGGTCAACGTGAGAGAGCAGGTCCAGCTCGGTCGCACGGTCCGGGTTCCCATAGGCGAGCCGGCGCAGTTCGGACGGGACAGTCTCCTGGATACGCCCGGTGGAATCCACGGCAGTCACTCCTCCGGCCGTGACGGCCGCCCCTCCGGCCCCGGGGGCTGCCCCGGGACCGGCAGCGCGGCCCGTCACAGCCGACCGTCCGCGACGGGGGTCTTGCCGTCCACAGGCCCGGCACCTGGTGCGGTCACGTTCCCGAGAGCCTCCTCGACGAGGCGGGCCGACTCCCGGATACTGGTGGCCGCCGCGAGCACGTGCCCGATCCTGTCCCGGAAATCTCCCGTCGCCTGATCGTCCGCGGCGCGGTCCCCGGTACGGTAAAGAAGCAGGTGGACGGGTGGCCGCACCGAATGCCGGAGGACATCCACGGGAACGCGCGGGGCCGCAGAGCGGAGCAGGAAACGGATCGACGCCGCCCGCGGCCCGTCGGCGGGCCGGCTGGGCACGGTCACCCCTTCAGGAAGCGCGCAGGCCATCCTGATGACCTCCTCGATGAGGTCCCGTCCGGTGGCATGGCGGATCAGTTCCGGGATGAAGCCGCCGGCAAGCCGGGGATTCACCTCGATGACGACCGGCTCCTCCCCCCGCGCCAGCCGCAGTTCGGCATGGACCGGCCCCCATCCGAGCCCCAGCGCCCGCACCGCGGCCACTGCCTCGCGCACGAGCCGATCCTCGAGGTCCCCTGCCAACGGTGCGGGGTAGTCGTGACCGACCTCGACGAAGGAGGGCTGTGGCCCGAGATGTTTCCGGACTACGCCGACGGCCTGTCCCCCCATGATCTCGACGGAGTACTCCGAGCCGTCGAGGAACTCCTCGACCAGGATTCCGCTCCCGGTGGCCGGGCCGCGATCGTCGTGCTGCTCGCCGAGGAGGTGCCCGGCCTGGCTCGCTACCTCATCGAGGCTGCGGCAGAGCCGCACACCGATGCTCCCCGAGCCCGCGCGAGGTTTCACCACCACGGGCAGGCCGACCTTCTCGGCGAACCGCTCGGCCTCGTCGGGCGTCCGGACGAGGACGCTCGCCACATCCGCCAAGCCGGCCTCGGCGATGATTCGGCGCTGGTGGGCCTTGTCACGGCACGCGCTGACCGCCGCAGCGTCGGGGCCGGGCAGCCCCAGCATGCCGGCGACCCGCGCGGAGATCGGCAGGTAGTACTCCGAACTCGACCAGACTCCGAGTGGCCGGAACTCCGCACCCAGCACGCTGACACACCGCGACCAGACCCGACCGGGATCGGACGTGTCAGCCACGACGACCTCCAGGTCCGGCCGGGACGCGAACGGATAGCGGGTGGGTTCCGCGGTGACGAGGATGGGACGCAGGCCGAGCGCGGCCGCACGCTCGACGAAGATCTGACCGGTGCCGCTGGTGTTGCTCTCCACGAACAGGATGGCGGCGGTCACCCCGGCTCCTTCCGCGGCCGGCCGGCCATGACCTCGTCGAATGTCCGCCGGGCCCAGGAGAAGGAGGCCCACGGGACGACCGCGTCCCAGGGCGCGTCCACGGCCACCGGAGACTCGACGTGGGGCCCGGGAGTCAGCCCATTCTCCGCGAGCCAGTCATCGTTGTAGACGGTCTCCTGGTAGCGATATCCTTCGTCGGGCAGCAGTGCCACGATGGTCGAGTCCGGATGGTGGCGCGCCCACCAATCCGCCACGAGATACGACGGGCCGCTGGTCGGGCCCATGTAGAGCGCGTGCTCGCGGTGCAGCTGGCGGGTGGCCCAGAAGGAGGTCCGCGAATCCACCCAGTGGACCTCGTCGAACACGGTGTGGTCCAGATTCGCGGGAAGCAGGCTGTTACCCAGGCCACGCACCATTCTCTTCCCGTCCTCGTGCCCGAACAGCACGCTGTGATGGGTGTCGACGCCGATGGCCCGCAGCTCGGGCACAATCGTGCGCAGGCTTCTGGCCGTGCCGCACATCGAGCCGCCCGAGCCGACCGGACCGACCAGGCAGTCGATGGGGCCGAGTGCGGTGAGTAGCTGTTCGGCGAGCAGCGCGTAGGCTCCGGGGTTCTTCGGATTGTCGTACTGGGAGGGGCAGAATGCGCCCTCCGTGTTCGCGATGACCGCCGCCAAGCGGTCGAGCCGAGCCTGCTGGACGCCGCCGGGCCCGTCCAGGGCGGGACCGCTGACGATGTCGACAGTGCCACCGAGATCCCTGATCCTGCGCCGCAGCGTGGCGTCGACCACAGGATCGGTGACCATGTGGAAGCGCAGCCCCTTCAACCGGCACACCATCGCGAGTGCCAGGCCGAAGGTTCCCGAGCTCGTCTCCACAACGGTGGAGCGACCGGGTGTCAGCTGCCCGGAGCGGATGGCCTCATCGATGATGAAACGTGCGGGGATCAGCTTCATCAGGAAGAAAGCCGCGCCGTAGAATCTCGGGGAGAACCGGATTATCTTGGGAAGCAAGAAACTCTCATCGGACGCCGAATACACCGTGAAGTCCATATTCGCATACCTTCGTCAGGATTTCTTGGCCGGCCCGGATTGAAGTCGTCGCCGCGTCGCGGGTTGCGCGGGCCAGCGGTTGGCGGAGCGCTGCCGGGACGTCCGTTCATGACCTACTGGTCAGTGGAGGTGAGCCATTCGCCGCAGCGGAACCGCCAGAACTGCATTCCCTGACGGCCGAGCTGTTCCTCGGCCAGGTGTATCGAGTCGTCGAGGCGGGCGGATCGCGCGTCGAAGATCAGGCCCGCGATCGAACCGCTGTGAGCTATCTGTAATCCCTGCGCGCCGCACTCGGCAGCCGTCCGGTACAGGTCAGGCCACACGGACAGTGGCAGATACCTCTGGTTGATCTCGGCGCTGCGGGTCGCCGCCTTCGCCAGCAGGGCGACGGAGCCGGCGGCGATCGCCCGGCGTACCGCTGCGATGATCACTCTGAACTGCTGGATCTCCTGCCAGGAGTAGTCGGGCAGCGGAAGGCTGTCGGTCAGGACCGGGTCGGTCAGGGTCCGGACCCCGAGTATCAGGAGCGGCGGGAGAGAGCGCTCGAATCGCTCGACCACCACGCCCTCCCGCTGCGCGAAGAGCATCGGGACGTCAGAGAACATCAGCGGATCACTCGCGCGCTCGACCTTGACCGCCAAGGTGGCGATGTCCTCCGGCTTGAGCGGCAGGCGCAGGGCGTCCGCAGTGGCGCGGATGGCGGCGACCACATCACTGGTGGACGAGCCGAAGCCAAGGCCGACCGAGACGTTGCCGGAGATGACGAGTCTCCCTGTCGGCTCGGTGATGCCTGCGGCCCACTGCGTCAACGCGCTCGCCGCGAGCGCCTTGGTCTTCCAGGAAGGCATCACGCTGAGCTCGGCACCGGTTGGCTCGAGCACGGCGTGTGTCGAGTTATGGAACGGAAGTGTGACCAGCACGTTGCGCAGCCGGCCGTCCCGGTCACGGCACGCATCGACGAAGTAGCGGCCCTTTCCCTCACCGCCGGTTATGTTGTCCGGTCGGCTCGATCGGTAATATGGCCGCCTCCGACGCCCACCCAGCCCGCCACCCACTTCCCGGGATCACCGGTTA
>NZ_UBIZ01000622.1:0-3931 GCF_900465275.1 Parafrankia sp. Ea1.12
AACATCACCCCCACCCGACTCATCGAGAAGATCCGCTCAGCACCCGAACTGCCACTACCCGCAGCCCCCGGCCTGACCTTCCACTGCAACGGCACAACCAACCCACTCGTACCCGCCGCCTGCACCCAAGGCGGACTGATGACAACCCTCAACGCACAGGGCAACCCGACCCTGCCCTACAAACCATTCGGCAACCAGGACTGAGACGCTCGACGTCCGCCGGCCGCGCGGCCAGGAGGCCGTGCGACCAAGGCAGCGAAGGGGCGATCTCGTGAACACCGTCGACAATGGTGGCAATCGCGGCAACGTGGACGATGTGCGGCACATCGTCATGGAGCTCGGCCTGGGCTTCTCGGTCGACGACGGCGTCGCCACCGGGCGCGCCGACGTGTTCGCCGAGCTGTGCGTCCCCGGCACGACCGCCCTGCGGACATCCGTGCTGGCGACCTGGGCCGACATCGTCACAGGCGTGCTCGCCCTGAACCTGACCGCACCCCGGCCAGCCCTCACCCTCGACCTCGACGTGCAGGTCGTCGAACCAGCCGAGATCGGCGACACGATCTCCCTCAAGGCAAGAACCGTCAAGGCCGGCCGGACGGTCGCCGTCTGCGAGACACAGTTCCGCAACGAGACCTCCGGGACCCTGACCGCCGTCTGCCACACGTCGTTCGTCACCTCCCCGAACCCCGACCACGTCTTCTCCCACGGCGCCCTGGCCGGACTACCCGAGGGACCCTTCCGGCTGCCGGTACCCCTCACCGAGCGGGTCGGCAGCGTCATCGTGGCTCCCGGCACCGTCGAGGTACCCCACCGGGCCGACGGCCTCAACGCAGGCGGCGCCATCCAGGGCGGCCTCGTCGCGCTCGCCACCGAGGAGGCAGCAACCTCATCCGCCCAAGGACCGACGGTGGTGACCGCTCTCGGCATCCGTTACCTGCGGCCGTTCTCGGTCGGACCAGCGCGCGCGGTGGCCGACAGGCACGGCGAGGTCTGCCTGGTGCACCTCACCGACGCCGGGACCGGGAAGCTGGGCGCCGTCGCGACGGCCCGGCTCGCCGACGCCAAACCGCGGTAGCCGTCCGGCCGACGACAACAGGTCCGGCCAGCGACGACAGGTCCGACCGGCGCCCGGCGCGGCTGACCGGCGACGGGCGCCTAACCTGCCAACGAATCCAACAACCGCAAAAGAACTAGATATTTTGCTACTCTCCGGTCGTGCGCGACGCCCGCGACCAGGGGCCACAACACCCACCGGGCACGAAGCGAGATTCGCCCCGTTCGTGCCACCGGAAGGACTGATCATGGATCTCGACGAAGCGGGCAGCGTCTTCACCGACCCGACGGCGTACGCGGACGAGAAACGGTGGCACACCGCCACCGCGCTGCTGCGCCGCCACTCGCCGGTGCACCGGGTCGAGACGGCGGGCTTCGCGCCGTTCTGGGCGGTCACCCGACACGAGGACGTCATGACGATCTCCCGGGACTCCGAGCGCTGGCACAACGCGCCACGGACGGCCGTCAGCCAGGACCCGGCCGCGCCCGCGCCGCCGATACGTTCGCTGGTACAGATGGACGCGCCGGACCACCCGGTCTACCGGCACATCAGCGCCGACTGGTTCAAGCCGGCCGGCATCCGGCGGTTATCCGACCGCATCGCCCAGCTCGCGAAACGCTACGTCGACCACATGGCCGATCTCGGCGGCGAATGCGACTTCGTCACCGACATCGCCGCGCACTATCCCCTCTACGTCATCCTCTCCCTGCTCGGGCTACCCGAGCAGGACTTCCCGAGGATGCTCACACTCACCCAGGAACTGTTCGGCTCCGACGACGTCGACCTCGCCCGCAACCCGAGCGACACCGCCGCCCTGGACACCCTGCTGGACTTCTTCCAGTACTTCCAGACAGTGATCGCGGACCGCCGCACGACACCGACCGACGACCTCGGCTCAGTGATCGCCAACGCCACGATCGGCGGCGAACCGATCGGCGAACTGGAGGCGGTCGGGTACTATGTCCTGATCGCCACCGCCGGTCACGACACGACGAGCGCGGCGATCTCCGGCGGGCTGCACGCCCTACTCGAACACCCGGACCAGTGGCGGCGCCTCGCCGCGGACCCGGGCCTGGTGCCCACCGCGGTCGACGAGATGATCCGCTGGGTATCCCCCGTCAAGCACTTCATGCGCACCGCCACCGAGGACACCGCCCTCCGCGGTGTCCGGATCTCGGCCGGGGAGTCGGTGCTGCTGTCCTACCCATCCGCCAACCGGGACGAGGACGTCTTCACCGACCCCAACGCCTTCGACGTCGGCCGAACCCCGAACAAGCACGTCGGTTTCGGTTTCGGCGCCCACTACTGCCTGGGCACCCACCTCGCCCGACTCGAGGCACGCGCCCTCTACACCGAACTCGTCCCCCGGCTACACGAGATCGAACTAGCCGGCACACCCGAATACATGCAGACCCTGTTCGTCGGCGGACCCAAGCACCTCCCCATCCGCTACACGATCACCTGAGCCTCACGCCCGCCGCGGACACCGACCCGAGCTCCTCCGGAGGCCCAGCATGACCGAACCGGCAGGTGGACAGCCGGGGTGGATCGTCGACGACCCCAACACGGTCACCCCCGAGTGGATGACCGGCGCGCTGCGCCGGGGCGGCACCGACACCGAGGTCGTAGGGCTGCGCCACCAACCCGTCGGGGGCGGCCAGCTGAGCTCCAGTTACCGCTTCCACCTCGACGTCCGGCCTGGCGGCACCGGCGTCCGGCCCGGCGGCACCGACCAGGTGCCCTCCTCCGTGGTACTCAAGATGGCCGCCGGCTCCCCCGAGGGCCGCGGCCAGATCGCCCCCGGCTACCGCAGCGAGGTGGGCTACTACACCCGGTTCGCTCCGTCCGCCCGGATCCGGGTGCCGCGGTGTGGAGCGCCGACATCAGCGCCGACGGCCGGAGCTTCACGCTGGTGCTCGAGGACGGGCACCCGGCACGGCCCGGTCTCCAGGTGGAGGGCTGCGACGTCCGCCAGGCCGAAGCCGCGCTGCGTAACCTCGCCGGCCTGCACGGCCCGTTCTGGAACAAGCCGGATCTCGCCGACGGCGCCGACTGGTTACGCCGGACGGACGAGGCCGCGCTCGGCTTCCTCAGCGAGGTCTTCGCCGGGGCCATGGCCCCGTTCCTCGACCGGTTCCGCGACCGTCTCGCACCGACCGACACGGACACACTGCTCCGCACGGCCGATCTCCTCGCTCGGTGGGGCCGGCACGTCGGCACCCGCCACACGCTGATCCACGGCGACTACCGGCTCGACAACCTCCTGTTCACGGAGCCGCGCGCGGCAGGCGAGTCGCACGAGTCAGCCGAGTCCCACGGGCTCACGGCGTCCCGTGAGGTGACGGCCCTCGACTGGCAGTCGCTGGAGATCGGCTTCGCCGGCCGCGACGTCGCCTACTTCCTGGCCACCGCACTGCCACCCGCACTCCGACGCGCCCAGGAAAAGAACCTGGTCCGCACCTACCACAAGCGGCTCGTCCGGATGGGGGTCGACGACTACCCGCTCGACGAGTGCTTCCGGGACTACCGGCTCGGAACCCCGCAGGCACCGCTGCTCACCGTGCTCGGCTCCGTCTATGCGACCAACGAGCCCACCGAGAGCTCCGACCGGATGTTCCTCTCCATGATCACAAACGCGTGCGCCGCGATCCGCGACCTCGGCACGCTGGACCTGCTCGCGCCGTAGCCCCCTCGGACCCGGCGGGTGCGGTGAACCCACCGCACCCGCCGCACCCGCTTCGCGCACTCCGTGTGTTACCGCTTGTTCAGCTGGCCGGCGTCGACCGGGACGACGGTGCCGGTCACGTACCGCGCGTCATCCGACACCAGCCAGGCGATGGCGTTCGAGACGTCCAACGGGTCCACCGCGTCGACGGG
>NZ_UBIZ01000241.1:0-10567 GCF_900465275.1 Parafrankia sp. Ea1.12
TCTCACCGGTGACGGTCGAGACCGTCCCGGGCACCCCGTCCACCACGGTGACCCCGGCGGGTTCGGGAGTGCCGGACCGGCGGGCGGGCAGCGGCATCGCCGCGGTCATCTCCTCGAGGCGCGCGGACAGCGTGGCGATCTGCTGGTCGAGCGCGTCGACCTGCTCCAGGTAGATCTTCAGCAGGAAGGCGTCGTGGTCGCTGAACCGGCCGGTCAGCGCCGCGGTCATCTCCTCCGGCGAGGCCTTCAGGCCCGTCCCGAGCGCCGCGAGCCGGCGCGGGTCGCGTTCCCCGGCCACCAGCGCGTCGAGGATCCGCCGCCCCGCCACCGGCGAAGAGGTCCGAGACCACCGACGAGAGCTTGACCAGCGCCCCTTCGAGCACCTTCTCGCTCCGTTGCTTGGCCCGCGTGCGGTCCGCGACGAGGTCGACCCGCATCCGGGTCACATCCCGCATCCGGCGGATGTCCACCGGCGGCACGAACGACCGCCGCAGCATCCCGCGCTCGTTCAGCTTCGCCAGCCACACAGCGTCCAGCTTGTCCGTTTTGGGCCTTCCGGGGACGTTCTTCACATCCCGGGCGTTGACCAGCCACACCTCAAGGCCCCGCTCCTCGAGCAGGTAGTAGAACACCCGCCAGTAGTCCGAGGTGCTTTCGAGGACCACTCGCTCGATACCCTGGCAGACCAGGTGGTCCGCCAGCCCCTCCACCGCCGGGACCGTCGCGACGACGTCGAAGACGCGGGTGACCCGCGTGCCTTCCTTCGTGTCGTGCGGGACCCGCACGCACACCTTCCCGGACGCCTTCGCGACGTCGATCGCCGCGACCCGCGCCAGGGTCTGCTCGGTGTCGTCCACGACGACCTCGACCGAACCGTCCACCGCACCCCCAACCGATCGATACCTACAGGTAGCGACCGCCCGGGGACCGACAAAAGATCAACACTCTGACTGGCGTGCTCGAAGCACAGCGGGCGACCCGCACGGTCAAGATCCCTCGCCAAACTAATGGACGGCGACGAAGGCCAAGGAACGGACGGCGTTGGACGGGCGGTCAACCCGCACCCTGCCAGGCCGCTCCGGGTGCGCCTGAAAGAGCCCAGGCGGAGCTTTCACGCCGGGGCGGCGTGCCCGAAGGGCCAGGGGAACTAATGGGAGCTACCGGGTCGGGATGAGGCAGGCTCGGTGCTGGTAGCCGCTGGCAGGTGAGCACTCTCCGCGCCTGGACCGAGTTCGAGTCCTTTGGTCAGATCGTGCCCCTGCCGGTGGTCGGGAGAGCTGACTACCGATGGGATGTCGTGGCCGTCCATCGCGACGTGATCACTTGACCATTAGGTCGTGGTGGATCTCCCGTGGGCTGCCGGACCTGCTGGCGGAGCGTGGGGAGGCCTGGGTGCTGTTCGTCGGAGACGACCGGGCAGAAGATCATCATGATGTGGAGGTGCAGGACGGGACCGGCCGCCGGTTGACGAAGGGCCGGCTGCCGGAGGGGCTCGCCGGGATCACCCGGCTGCACGAGCTGGTCGGTGCGCACCTGGCCGAGGACGCCGACCCTGCTGAGGTGGTGGTCGGGATCGAGACCGACCGCGGGCCGTGGGTGTCGGCGCTGGTCGCGGCGGGCTACCAGGTGATCGCGGTCAATCCGGTGCAGGCGGCCCGGTATCGGGAGCGGTACTCGACATCCGGGGCGAAAAGCGACGCCGGCGACGCGCACGCGCTGGCGGACATGGTCCGTACCGACCGCCACCAGCTGCGGCCGGTCGCCGGCGACAGCGACCTGGCCGAGGCGGTGAAGGTCACCGCCCGGGCCCATCAGACGCTGGTCTGGGACCGCACCCGGCAGGTCCAACGGCTGCGCGCGGCGCTGGTCGAGTCGTTCCCAGCCGCGGTGGCCGTCTTCGACGACCTCGACGCCGCCGACACGTTGGAACTGCTCGAGAAGGCGCCGGCTCCGGACCTGGCCCGGCGGCTGACCGTCGCGCAGATCTCCGCCGCGCTCAAGCGGGCCCGCCGCCGCGGTGACCTCGCGGGCAGGGCGCGGGCGATCCGGGCCGGGTTTCAGGCCGGTCAGTTGCCGGTCCGTCCGGCGACCGCCGCCGCCTACGGCGCGGTCGTGCGTGCCCAGGTTGGGCTGATCGGCACGCTCACCACCGAGATCGGCCGGCTCGGCGCGCAGGTCGATGCCCATTTTGGCCAGCACCCGGACGCTGAGGTCCTGCTGTCCCAGCCCGGTCTGGGGCCGGTCCTCGCCGCCCGGGTGCTCGCCGAGTTCGGAGACGACCCCGATCGCTACGCCGACGCCAAGGCTCGCAAGAACTATGCCGGGACCAGCCCGGTCACCCGCGCCTCGGGGAAGAAGACCGTCGTGATGGCCCGCTACGCCCGCAACGACCGGCTCGCCGACGCCCTGCACCAGCAGGCGTTCAGCGCGCTAAACGCCTCACCCGGCGCCCGCGCCTACTACGACGCGATCCGCGCCCGTGGCACCGGCCACCACGCCGCACTACGCCAGCTCGGCAACCGGCTCGTCGGTATCCTCCACGGCTGCCTCAAGACCCACACCCACTATCAGGAAGCAACCGCCTGGCCACAGAACGTCGCATCCGACGCCGCCGCTTGACATCCAAAAACATGGGATGTCTGACCGGAATCCCGGCCGGAGCGGTTCGCCAAGCGCTCCACGCCTATGGGACTCCAAATTCGGGTTCGGCACCTCGGCTGACGGAACCGCCACGCCGCCTACAAGTAATTCCGCACGGGCCCAGTAGGTTCGACGCCTCTGCCGCGACGCGCCCGGAAGCACGCGCCACGTGCATGGATTCTACTGGGGTGCGATTCCCCCAGGTCACCCGACCAGGTCTGGCGGTCACGTCGCCGAAAAGAACGCGAAGTCCTCCAGGAGATGCTGGTGGCGGGCACGCACCATGCCCTCCATCTCCGGATGTGTGATGATGTATGTACGGTTACCACGGATGCCCCGCACGACAATCGGCCCCACGGCCTCGTCCGACATCATGCTCAGCAGCAGGTCCGACGGCAGCTCACGACCCGCCATCGGATCGGGCGCCGGTCCACCGAACCGCTCCGGGCGGTGCCGGGCAGACGTCGAGACCAAGTTGGTTGCCACCGCTCCGGGACAGAGCACCGACACCCCGATATCTTCGGACGCGAGCTCGTATCGCAGCATCTCGCCGTACCCGAGAACAGCATGCTTCAACGTGGTGTACACGCCGGTGTCCGTGCCGCCCGTCTGCTCCGCGGGTAACGCCAGCAGGCCGGCCATTGACGATGTAAGCACGATGTGCGATTCGTCGTCGTGTCCACGTAGAAGCGGTAGAAACGCCTGGACTACGCGCACGGCTGCCATGAGGTGGAACTCGACGAACCACGCCCACAGTTGCTCGCTGGCCGTGGTGAGTGGAGCGTTGGTGTGGACGCCGACCGTGTTCACGAGCACATGCACGCCACCCAGATCGCGTGCTGCGCCGGCCGCGAGTTCCGCTAACGAGTCGCGATCGGTCGCGTCCACGCGTGAAGCGTACGCGTCGCCACCGCGCCGCACGATCTCGTCGCGTACTGCCTCCGCGCTGCCGGAGTCGATGTCAGCAACGACGACTCGCATTCCCTCACCGGCGAGACCTAAAGCAATCCCGCGACCGATTCCGCTCCCACCGCCGACAACCACTGCGCCGCGCCCATCTAGCTTGTCCATAGCTGCCCGCCTCTTGTGTCACGCCGGCCCGGGAGGCCACACATTCATGCGGCGCCCCGGCGGCATTTTATCCAGTGTTCTGGGTAGGCCCCTCTTCTACAGGCCCGCGGCCCCAGTCTTGCGTTCGTTCCTTTCATGGGTGTTGCGTCCGTCAGGTCGACGAAAACGTACATCCGTCCCGGCTGGATCGTGCGCGAAGTGCCTTCCTTGACTATCGCAAGCCCTTGGCGAGTGAGAGGAATTTATGCGCACTGACGGCAAGGTCGAGCGTCGACCGTTACCGCAGGCGAGCAGGCACGCCTCGTCTCGCCGAACCCCCGCCTTGGTCATTGCTGCCCCGCCGCGGGGATGATCTCTCGAGGACCGCTGGCGCGATGATGTTAGCCCCACCTCCACCCTGTTATCGATCTTGGCTCTGGCGTGGCCAGCCAGACGGACATGCCCGGCTCCGCGGACGGTCCGGTGACCAAACCCACCTCTTGCGGATCTCGGACAGTTTGTATACAACCATGCCTGAGAGGTGTATACAACAGTTGGCAAGGGGGCGGGTGGGGTCGCAGGCACGCAGGTCCGTTCATCCGAAGGTCGGTCGCCCAGGAGGTACGTCGGGATGATGACCCAAGCTCAAGGTGAGGCGGTCTATGAGCAGCCGCCGTGAGCTCGGCATCAACCGGTCGGTACCGCGCCGGACGCACCGGTGCGGCGGTCTCGCCAGGGCCGAGCGCCCGCACGGCCGGCGTCCGCATCACCCGTCGGGGCCGAGATCCACGGATCAGCCGGTCGTGGATCGAGGGTCCCGTATCGGCAACTCCCAAGGGGTCGAGTGATCCCACCTGTGGGCGGCTTGCCCCGGTCCCGGGGCTCCCTCTACGGCCTCGACTACGAGGCCGACTGACTCGACGTAAGCCGGCGTGGCGAACGTGAGGTGTGTATGACGAAGCAGAAGCTCATCATCGAGGTCCGGATCAACGAGGGAACGACTAGGGACATCAGTCCACACGTTCCCTACAGCCCTGAGGAGATCGCTAGCCAGGCAGTCGAGTGCTGGCAGCAGGGCGCGTCACTCGTGCACTACCACGCCCGGGATCCCGAGACGGGTGCGCAGTCTGCTGATGTGGATCTGTACGCGGACGTGGTGCGGCGGATCAAGCAGGAGAGCGATCTCATCACGTTTCCGACGCTGGGCGCGAGCATGTTGCCGACCGCTGAGGAGCGTGTGGGGCACATCGTCGAGATGGCGAAGGATCCGGCGACCAGGCCCGACTGCGTCCCAGTCGACATGCTGACCACCAACCTGGACCGGTACGACTCGCAGCGCAGAGCGTTCATCAGCAACGATCGAGTCTATTTGAACACGACGAAGATGCTCACGCATGTCTGCGAGACCGTGAGCGCTGTCGGGGTGCAGCCGGTATCCATGATATGGAACATCGCTGGGGTTCGGCTCACCGAGGCGTTCCTCGAGATGGGACTGTACAAGGAGCCGCTGTTCTGTGAGCTGACGCTGTTCGCGGACCCGTTCGTCAGCTACGGACATCCGGCAACGATCAGGGGGCTGCACGCGCTCCTCGACTTCTTTCCGGCTCAGGCGAACTGGCCCTGGTTCCTAAGTGTGATCGGCGGCAATGCGTTTCCGGCGCTCGCAGGCGCGATCGAATCCGGCGGCCACGTCGCCATCGGCGTCGCCGACCATTCATACCAGGAGCTCGGCATGCCCACGAACGCCGAGCTCGTCACGCGTGTCGTCGAGATGGCTCGAAGCATGGGCCGGGAGGTCGCCACACCGGCCGAGGCCCGTGAGATGCTCGGACTGCCCGGATACGAGAGTTAGTCCTCGGCATTGTCGTCAAGTTTCGTGCACGGCGCGGCCGGGTACCGCGCGAGCCGTATCCGCTCCGAGCCCCGGCGTCAGCAGAGTCCGCTTGGCGAACGGGTGTGCGTGTTCTGACATCGTCAGTTAAAGGAGGTCGGTATCCATGGGTGTAGAAACTACGCCGGCGCAGAGACTCTCGACAGTCGGCAGTATCAGATTCGAGAAGGTGACGGGGAACATCGGTGCGATCGTCCACGGTGTCGACGTCCACGTTGCCCACGGCGACGAGGTGGCGTCGGTGCTGCTGCGATCGTTGCATGAACACGGCGTGCTGTTCTTCCATTCGGACACGGCGATCAGCAGCGAGCAGTTCTCGGGGTTTTCCTCGGTCTTTGGTGAGCCATATGTCTATCCCTATGGGAAAGGGCCTGGCCAATTCGTAACCGAGGAGGGCGCCGACGCGGTGCGACTCCGGACGAGCTACTGGCACACGGACGGGAGTCCTCAGGAGAAGCCCCCCCAAGCCGCACTCTTATGCTCGGTGGAGGTCCCGGCCTTCGGTGGTGACACCATGTGGGCAAGCATGACCGCGGCATTCGATGCCTTATCGTCCCGATACCAGCGGCTGTTCGACGGCATGGAGGCTGTGCACAGCACCGCTGCGGTGGCGCGGTACCACGACGCCTTCGGTCAGGGGGAAAGTCACGTGCATCCTGTCGTGATCACCGATCCGGTGACTCGGCGGAAGGCTCTCTACGTCAACTCGGTTTATACGGAGCGGCTCGTCGGGATGAGTGAGCGGGAGAACGAGACGCTCCTGCGGATGCTGTACGAACACGTCAATACGCCGGAGTTCCACGTCCGTCTGCGTTGGCAGCCGAACATGATCGCAGTGTGGGAAGAGCGGGTTACGCAACATCGTGCGGTCGCCGACTACGCGGAACGTCGGGTCCTGCGCCGTATCACCATCACTGGCGACCGTCCGAAGGCCTGACTGCGTTCAGAGCGCTTAGCCAGCGTCTGCGACGCCGACCCGTTTCGCGTGCCAGCCAGCCAGCGGTGCTGCCTGTGAGCCCGCCGAGGTATGGGAATTAGGTTTTGTTCATGATGAGTCAGGAAGAACGACGGGCCGTTCATGGCCGCGTACTTGAGTCGTTGTGTGCTGGTGACGAGGTTGCCGGTCCCGATGCACCGGTCTACGGAGGTGAGTAATGGGCATGCTTGACGGGAAGGTGGCGGTGATAACCGGCGCTGGATCGGGGATAGCGAAGGCTTCTACAAAGCTCTTCGTTCAGGAGGGTGCCAAGGTGGTGGCCGTCGATATAAGTGGTGCGGAGAAGGACACTGCGGCCGAAGTCGGCGGAAATGTCCTTCCCTTCCACTGCGACGTCTCCGACGAGACGGGCGTTGCTGCGATGTTCGAGGCCACTATCAAGGAGTTCGGACGCGTCGATGCCGTGCTGAACGTGGCCGGTACCCACGGTACCCGGCCACCTGAGGTCGTCGCCGTCGCCGAGTTCGAGAAGATGACCCAGGTGAATCTGCGTGGCGTGCTCATTATGACCGAACATGCGATTCCAGCGATGCTCCGCTCAGGCGGCGGCAGCATCATCAACTTCTCCTCGATCTCGGCGATCAATGTCCAGAGCCGGACGTCAATCATGTATGCTGCCGCGAAAGCCGGCACCCATGCCCTTACCAAGGCGGTGGCCGTCGAGTACGGTCCCATGGGCATCCGGGCAAACGTCATCGCACCTGGATTTACGCTCACCGATATCATGAAAGGGCCGCCTGAGTTGCTGCGCGAGATGAGTTCGAAGGCTGCACTCAAACGGGGCGGTCAACCGCGGGAGCTGGCCGAGGTAGCGGCTTTTCTGGCCTCGGACCGCGCCTCCTTCGTGACCGGAGTCGTCATTCCAGTCGATGGCGGCTGGTCGGCGCGACTGGCCTAGCGAAGCGAGAGGAGGACTCCGTCTTCCTCTCGGTTCGAGGGTTCGGGTTTCCGGACGCTTCGGCGGAACGACCTGCTGTCAGCCGGTGGATGACAGACAAGAAGGCATGAAGGAGGTCGTACCTGAATCCGGCGCGGCCTCCTGCCGCGTCTTCGGCGTCGCCCGACAGCGCTTCGTCGGAAGGACTTGTATACACCGGCGGGTCGATGATTGTATACGTGAATGATCGAGGGTGGAGCACCCGATGGTGGGGCGATCGCCACACGGATGCTGCGGTGCGGTCATGCCCGATGTCGCGGCTCGTCACCCCGACAGACATGCACGAGGCTCCCGCCTCTCAGCCGCTTCGCGTGTCGCCGTCTGGCGGTGGTGCACCGGTCGCAGGAGGAGGAACATGACGACGGATCGAACGGCGGGCATCTCGGGACAGGTGCGGCGCCGGTTATACGAGCTGATGACGCTCATGAAGGCGGCCGACGACCGGCTGAGCAGAGGGATCGCGTCGGGTGAGCTGCAGTGCGTGTACTGGCCTCCTCGTGGGCAGGAGGCGATTGCCGCGGCGATGGGGGTGTGTCTTCGGTCGGACGATCAGTTGGTCACGACCTATCGGGGGTTGCATGACCTGATCGGCAAGGGTGTGCCGTTGGTGGAGATCTACGGAGAGATGCTGGGCCGGCAGGTGGGATCGGGCCGGGGTAAGGGCGGGACGATGCACATTGCCCGCCCCGACTCAGGCGTCATGTTGTCGACGGGGATTGTGGGATCCGGGCCGCCGGTCGCGGTGGGGATGGCCATGGCGGCGCGGCGCAAGGGCCTGGATCGGGTGACGGCCGTGAGTTTCGGTGACGGGGCGACGAACACCGGCTCGTTTCACGAGGCGGCGAACATGGCGGCGCTGTGGGATCTGCCGTTGGTGCTGGTGTGCCAGAACAACCAGTACGGCGAGATGACGCCAACTGAGCACACGATGAAGATCGCCCAGGTCGCGGACCGGGCGGGCGGGTACGGGATGCCGGGTGTCCGCGTCGACGGCAACGACCCTCTCGCCGTCCTTGCCGTGTTGACGCAGGCCGTGGAGCGGGCGAGGAGCGGAGGGGGCCCGACGCTGGTGGAGTGCGTGACGTTCCGGTTCCGTGGTCACTACTTCGGGGATCCCATGGCGTACATCCCAGCTGAACGGATGGCCGCCGCTGTCGAGGCTGATCCGATCCCGCGGTTCCGGTCGCGCCTGCTGGAGACGGGGGTCTGCGATGAGCACGAGCTCGACGAGATCGAGGCGGCCGCCGTCGCGGCGGTCGAGGAGGCGTTGACCGCGGTCCTGGCGGCGCCGGTCGCGGCACTCGACGAGCTGGATCGTGACGTGTACGCCGACCCGCGGAACTGCCCCGCCTAGACCCATATCCCGCTGGCGTCACGGTAAGAGCGGCTCCGGGCAATGCCGGCCTCGTGATGACTGTTCGCCTTCTCGATCATTGGACCTGCATAGAGGTGGACGTGGACGAGCAACGGATGACGATGCGCGAGGCGTTGAACCTCGCTTTGGACCAGGCGTTGGCGCTTGATGAGCGTGTCTTCCTGCTGGGGGAGGATATTGCCGATCCCGGCTCCAGCGGGCCGACCAAGGGGCTGTCGACCAAATACGGCGCGGATCGGGTGCTTGACACGCCGATTTCCGAAGCGGCGATCGTGGGTGCCGCGATCGGCGCCGCGATGGAGGGGTTCCGCCCGGTCGCCGAAATCATGATCATGGATTTTATTGGTATCGCCTCCGATCAGATCGTCAATCATGCGGCGAAGCTGCGGTTCATGACCGGGGGGCGGACGACCGCGCCGATCACGGTCCGGACACAGGTCTATGGCGGGTTGGGGACCGGGGCGACGCACTCGCAGTCGTTGGAGGCGTGGTTCATGCATGTTCCGGGGTTGAAGGTGATCGTGCCTTCGACGCCGCGGGACGCCAAGGGTCTTCTCACGTCGGCGATTTTTGATGATGACCCGTGCGTCTTCCTGGAGACGATTCGTCTGCAGGGCCAGCGCGGGTTGGTGCCGGTGGATCCGGGATTCTCGATTCCGCTGGGTCAGGCGGACGTGAAGCGGCCGGGTACTGATGTCACGTTGATCGGCTATGGCCGGGGGGTGGTCGAGTCGCTCGGCGCGGCAGCCGTGCTCGAGGCGGAGGGGGTCAGCGCCGAGGTGCTTGATCTGCGCACCCTGGTTCCGCTCGATGTGCCGGCGATGGTTGATTCGGTGCGTCGAACGAGGCGTGCTGTGGTGGTGCATGACGCGGTGCGGTTCGCCGGGCCCGGGGCGGAGATCGCCGCGATTCTGCAGCGCGAGCTCTTCGGTGTTCTTGAGGCGCCGGTGGAGCGGGTGGGTGCCCGGTTCGTGCCGAATCCGGCCCCGCCGGCACTGGAATCGCAGATATACCCGAACACCGAACGTATTGTCGCGGCGGTCCAGCAGACGCTGCGGTCGGAAACGATCAGGGACGGTGCCTGTGGCTGACTTCGCGATCCGTATTCCGCGTGTATCGGTCGCGATCTCGGAGGCGGAGCTGCTCGAGCTTCTCGTGGATGAGGGAGCGAACGTCTCTGAGGGCGACCCGTTGTTCATCATCGCGACGGACAAGGCCGAAACCGAGGTCGAAGCCGGCGCGTCCGGCACGGTGCACTGGACCGGCGCCATCGAGACGGTCTATGAGATCGGTGCCGAGATCGGGACGATCCAGGCGTCGGGCTGACACCGTATGGAAGCCCGTGTGGCAGGAGGTTGATGTTGATGGCTCTCACCGACGACCGCCGCCCGGTCGCCACTCGCGATGTTCCGTTCGCGATGCGTGACCGGTTACGTGTGCCACGTGAGCGTTATTACGACCGGGGGTTCTACGAGCTCGAGAAGGAGTATCTGTGGCCGAGGGTCTGGCAGATGGCCTGCCGGCTGGAGGAGATCCCGCAGCCTGGGGATTTCGTCGAGTACGAGATCTGCGACCAGTCGATCCTGGTGGTGCGGCAGCCCGATCTTTCGGTCAAGGCCTTCCACAACGCCTGCCGACACCGGGCTACCCAGCTGTGTTCGGGTTCCGGGCGGCTGC
>NZ_UBIZ01000373.1:0-2280 GCF_900465275.1 Parafrankia sp. Ea1.12
GTGGGCGGGCGTCCGCCCGGCCCGCTCGACGGGGCAGGGGGCTCAGGCGGTGGCCGGCACCTGCTCGTGGCTCTCGATCGTCACGGCCACCGCGTGCACGACCGAGGCGACCCGGATCGCGTCCTGGATGACCTCGCGCGACACCCCCCGCCCACGCAGCTCGTGCTCATGGGCGGTCAGGCACATGCCGCAGCCGTTCACCGCCGACGCGGCCAGCGACCAGAGCTCGAAGTCGGCCTTGTCGACGCCGGGGTTGGCGATGGCGTTCATCCGCAGCCCGGCGCGCATCCTGGAGTACTCCTTGTCCTCCAGCAGGTGCAGCGTCCGGTAGTACACGTTGTTCATCGCCATCAGCGCGGCGGCCGTGCGAGCCGCCTTGGCGGCCTCGGGGCTGAGGTGCTCCAGCACCTCGGCCTCGAGCTCGGTCAGGGTGGTCGCGCCGCGGCTGGCGATCGCCGACGTCAGAACGGTGCCCCACAGCTGCTGGTTGTTCAGCTGCGACTGGGAGGTCACCGAGCCGAGGTTGAGGCGCAGGTCCTTGGCGTAGTCGGGAAGCAGCTCCCGCAGTCGGGCGACTCCCATTACGCCGCGACCTCCGCCGGGGCCGGCGCCGCCGCACCCAGGGTGGCCTCTCCCTTCTGCCAGTTGCACGGGCACAGCTCGTCGGTCTGCAGCGCGTCGAGTACGCGCAGCACCTCGGCCGGGTTCCGGCCGACGCTGCCGGCGGTGACCATGACGAACTGGATGACGCCGTCCGGGTCGATGACGAAGGTCGCACGCTGCGCGACACCGTCGTCGCCGAGCACCCCGCAGGCCACGGCGAGCTCGCGCTTGATGTCGGACAGCATCGGGAAGGGGAGCTCACGCAGGTCGGAGTGGTTCTGCCGCCATGCGAGGTGGACGTACTCGTTGTCCGTCGAGACGCCGAGGATCTGCGCGTCGCGGTCGGCGAACTCGGAGTTGAGCCGGCCGAAGGCGGCGATCTCGGTCGGACAGACGAAGGTGAAGTCCTTCGGCCAGAAGAACACGACCCGCCACTGACCGGTGCGGCTGGTGGAGGTCTCCTGGACGAACGCGGTGTCGGGGTCGCTCGACACGACGCCGGTCAGGTCATAGGCGGGGAACACGTCGCCGACGGTCAGCACCTGGATGATCTCCTTTCGGTGTGCCCCGGAGTGGGACACGGGCTCCACTCTCGCGATCGGGGACTCAGAAGAGAAATCGAAAGATTCGGCAAGTCTGATAGCTTCTCTCTATGACTCAACCTCAGCCCACGCTCGCTCAGCTACGAGCCCTCGTGGGTGTCGCGGATCACCGGCACTTCGGTCGGGCCGCGACCTCGCTGCACGTCAGCCAGCCGACGCTGTCGAGCGCCGTCGCCGCGCTGGAGCGCACCCTGGGCATCCAGCTCGTCGAGCGGACGACCCGCAGCGTGCTGCTGACGCCGGTGGGGGAGGAGATCGTCCAGCGGGCGCGCGGGGTGCTCGGGGCCGTCGACGACATCGCCCAGCTCGCGGTGCGCGCGCGGGCGCCGCTGTCGGGCGACATCCGGCTCGGCGTCATCCCCACGGTGGCGCCCTACCTGCTGCCCCAGCTGCTGCCGTCGCTGCGGGCCCGCCGGCCGGAGGCGCGGCTGCGGCTGCGCGAGGCGCAGACGTCCGCGCTGCTGGAGGAGCTGCGCGGCGGCTCGCTGGACCTGGCGCTGCTCGCCCTGCCGACGGACGAGCCCGGGGTGGCCGAGCTGCCGCTCTACGACGAGGACTTCGTGCTCGTGACGCCCGTCGACCACCCGATGGCCGGCAGCGCCGCGCTGCCGGTCTCCTCCCTGTGCGGCCGGGACCTGCTCCTCCTCGAGGACGGCCACTGCTTCCGGGCGCAGGCCCTGGACGTCTGCCGCGAGGCCGGGGCACGCGAGCGCAGCGCGCTGCGCGCGGCGAGCCTGTCCACGATCGTGCAGATGGTCGCCGGCGGCCTGGGGCTGACGCTGATCCCGGCGGCGGCGGTGGGCGTCGAGGTGGGGGAGGGGCGCGGCCTGGCGACGGCGACCTTCCGTGACCCGGCGCCGCGCCGGCGCATCGGCCTCGCCTACCGGACGACCTCGGCCCGGGTGGCGGACTGGACCCTGCTCGCGGCCGAGATCCGCGAGGCGCTGCCCGGCACGGGCCTGGAGGTCACGCCGGTGCCCGCACCCGAGCGGACACCGGCTCCCGTCGGCTGACCCGGCCCGCCCGGGGGTCGACCGCGGCTGCTCTCCGTGACACCCGGCACGCGGCCGAGGCC
>NZ_UBIZ01000461.1:0-28589 GCF_900465275.1 Parafrankia sp. Ea1.12
CGTCAAGAAACCCGGCGAACCCGCCTCGACCCGCCACCCAGGCCCGCCAACGATCCGGCTCCACCCCCTCGCCCCACGCGCAGCATGACCAGATCCCAGCAAGATCAAACTACGCTTCACGGCATTGCCTCAAGGCCAGCGGAGTCCTCTTCGACCACGGCGTGGCCGTGAACGTCACAGGCACCGCCTGGCAGGACCACCAGTGGGGCAACTGGAACCCGGGCGAGGGCGGCTGGGAATGGTTCAGCCTGCAGCTCTCCAACAACACCCAGTACATGCTCTACTTCATCCGCGACAAGAACAACAACTATGTCCAGACGGTCGGCACGCTCGTCAGGCCGGACGGGAGCACCACCAATCTCCCGGCCGCCCAGCTCAGCCAGACCGCGCTCGGTACCTGGACCAGCCCACACACCGGGATCACGTATCCACATGGCTGGAAGGTCGACATCCCGGGCGGCTCGCTGACTGTCACACCGCAACTGGCGGACCAGGAGGTGTGGAGCGACCTCGTTCCCGTCGGCCAGTACTGGGAGGGCACCTCGAGCGTCAGCGGCACGATCAACGGCCAGTCCGTCACCGGCCTGGGATACGCCGAGGTGATCCCCTACATCGACATGCCCGGCAAGGGCTACGTATGGGATTCGGTGAAGGAGGCCCTGGGTCTGTAACAGCGGCACCAGCCGAAAAGGGGCGGGCCCGCGGTCGCAGGCCCGCCCTGTCCGGTCATGCCTTGTAGTCGTGGGTTCCGGGGCCCACGGCGTGTGCCGCACAGCTCGGTGAGGCGGAGATGGAAGGCGTGCGTCGAGGCGTTGGACTCCGCGAGCATGTCCGACTCGCGCGGAAGCCCCCCGTCGCGAAGCTCGCTGGTGACGATCCGCCACCGGAGCTGAGCGGCCACGAGCTCGGCCACCTTCGGCACGTGGACCCCCGGTGCCGACTGGCCGCCGGGCCGCGCCGAGACCCGACCCGGACCGGCCCGGGGTGTTCCCGGCGAACGGGCAGGCGGCGAAGTCCGGGCTGAACAGAAGCGTTCTCGACGCGGGATGGGGGATGTTCCTCACTGTGCTGCGCGCCAAGGCTGAAAGCGCCGGACGGGTCGTCGTCGAGGTCAACCCCGCCAACACCTCCCGCACGTGTGCGGTCTGCGGGCACTGCCACGCCGACAACCGCAGAACACAGGCCGCGTTCACCTGCGTCGCCTGCGGGCACACCGCGCACGCCGACGTGAACGCGGCGATCAACATCCTTCGGGTCGGGCTGGCCCGTCAGGCCACGGAAGCGGCCTGAGAAGCCGACGGCTCCAGCCGTCGAGTAGCCACAAGGGCTCGACCGTAGCGCAGATCCATCGCTTCTATCTAAATGATTCATTTTTTAGGTCGCGCAAGCTATAGATCATCTATAAGATGAGAGAGTAACGTGCATCACATCCGCGCCGGGCTACGGCCGCCCGTGCAGTGCCAGCTCACCCGTCCGACGCCAACTCCGAACACACGACCGACGGGCTCGTGGAGGGCCGATGACCTCAGTCATGCAAGGCGTCCGAATTCTCGAGGTGGCCGAGCACACGTTCGTCCCGGCCGCCTCGGCGCTGCTGTCGGATCTCGGTGCCGACGTCATCAAGGTCGAGCACGTCGTGCGGGGTGACGCGATGCGCGGCCTGGAGTCGACCGGGATGGCGGCCGTCGGCGGCGGCGTGCACGCCCTGCTCGAACACTCGAACCGGGGCAAGCGCAGCATCGGGCTCGACCTCACCTCCGCCGACGGCCTCGACCTGCTGTACCGGATCGCGGCGACGGCCGACGTCTTCCTCACGAACAAGCTCCCGAGCGTGCGGGCCAAGCTCCGCATCGGTCTCGACGAGATCCGGGCGGCGAACCCGAACATCATCTACGCCCGCGGGACCGGCCAGGGGGAACGCGGACCGGACGCCGACAAGGGCGCCTACGACGCCCTGGCGTTCTGGGCCCGGGCGGGAGTCGCGGTCGGGACGACCCGGCCCGAGTACGACGGCCTGAACCCGCCACCGCCCGGCCCCGGGTTCGGCGACTCGATCGGCGCCGTGACGATCGCCGGCGGAATCATGGGCGCGCTGTTCCACCGCGAGCGCACCGGCGAGGCCACGACCGTCGACATCTCCCTGCTGAACACCGGGATGTGGGCGATGGGGCAGGCCATCGCGCTGTCCCTGCTGCTCAAGCGGCCATGGCAGGCCCCGCCGGTCGAGGACATGAGCAGGAACCCGCTGGTCGCCACGTACGGCACGAAGGACGGCCGGGGCCTCATGCTGTGCTGCCTGCAGGCGGGCAGGTACTGGGCCGAGCTCTGTGCGGTGATCGGCCGCCCGGAGCTGGCCACCGACCCGCTCTTCGCCGACCACGGGTCGCTCATGGCCAACCACAGGCAGGTCGCCGCCCACCTCACCCTGGCGTTCGCCGAGCGGCCGGTGGACGAATGGCGCCGCAGGCTCGAACCGTTCAGCGGGCAGTGGGCGGTCGTGCAGGACACCCTCGAGGCGGCCGCCGATCCGCAGACCGCCGCGAACGGCTACCTGCAGCCGTGCGAGTCGGCGACCGGCGCTCCGTTCGAGCTGGTGGCCGCGCCCATGCAGTACAACGAGCAGCCCGCCGCGGCCGGCCGCGCCCCGGGGTTCAACGAACACGGCGACGAGATCCTCGCCGACATCGGCCTCGACATGGAAGCCGTCATCGACCTGCGAATCCGCGGCGTCGTCGCGTGACCGCTCAGACGGACACCCGGTCCTATCGTCCGGACCTCTGTCAGAATCAGATGGCGCTCGGAGACTAAATCTTCAGGCGTGAGATCCGAAAGACTACCAGATTCTCATGAAGCGATTACACGCCGGTCTACGCCGGTTGTCGGTACTCCTGGTCGCGCTGGCGCTCGCGACGGCGGCGGCGGCCTGTTCGAACTCGGGCGGGGGGGACTCGACCGAGAGTGATGGCACCGCTGGACCGGCCCCGGCGAACGGGGCGCCAGGCGTCACCGCCGACGCGGTCAACTTCTCGATGCTGGCGACAAAGACGAACAATCCGACCGGAGCCTGCATCTACGACTGCTTCGCCCAGGGAATCGAGGCGTACTTCGCCTTCCGCAACAGCGAAGGCGGCGTGCACGGCCGGCAGCTGAAACTGACGAGTAAGATCGACGACCAGCTGGGTCAGAACCAGCAGAGTGCGCTGCAGATCATCACCGCGAACGACACGTTCGGCACGTTCAGCGCCGCCCAGCTTCCCACCGGGTGGGGCGACCTGGCGAAGGCGGGAATCCCGCAGTACGTGTGGGCGATCCAACCGGCTGCGATGGTCGGCCACGACGACATCTGGGGCAACGCCGGCATCACGTGCCTTGAGTGCACCGCCCGCTACTACCCCTACGGCGCCAAGATCGTCGGCGCCACGCACATTGCGGCCATGGGCTACGGTATTTCCGACTCCTCGAAGCGGTGCGCCCAGTCTGTCCGGGACTCAATCGAGCTGTACGCCCCCGAGACCGGCCAGCAGGTGGTGTACTTCAACGACGCACTCGCGTTCGGTCTTCCCAACGGAATCGGGCCCGAGGTGTCGGCGATGAAGCGCGCGGGCGTCGACATGATTGTGAGCTGTTTCGATCTGAACGGCCAGAAGACGCTCGCGCAGGAGCTGCAGCGGCAGGGCATGCCGGACGTCAGGATCCTTCACCCGAACACCTACGACGAGAAGTTCGTGCGGGAGGCCGACGGCCTGTTCGAAGGCGACATCGTGCAGGTCTCCTTCCGGCCCTTCCAGGCGGACCCGGGCGACAGCGGCCTCGCCGACTTCCAGAAGTGGATGGGCGAGACCGGCGCGGAGATCAGCGAGGTCGCGATGATCGGCTGGATCAACGCGGACATCGCCTACCAGGGGATTCTGGCAGCCGGGCCCTCGTTCACCCGGCAGAGTGTGATCGACGCGACGAACAAGATCACCGACTTCACCGCGGGCGGCCTGGTGCCGCCCCTCGACTGGACCCGGATGCACGACAGCCCGACCCAGGCCGACCCGAAGACGCACGGACCCGCCCAGGAATGCGCCAGCTTTGTACAGGTCAAGGGAGGCAAGTTCAATCTGGTGGGTGGAACGGCGGAAAAGCCGTTCGTCTGCTGGTCGAACGCGAACCGCGACTGGACCGACCCGACACTGACGTCCTTCGACTAGACCGTGGGCAGATCCGTGGAAGCGCTGGCCGGCGGTCCCGCCGGCCAGCCGCCGCGATTCACTTCCCGGTACCCGGCGGAATGATCGAGACGGCGGAGAACCTACGTAAGGACTACGGCATCTCCCGCTCGGAGCAGGATGAGCTGGCGCTGCGCTCACATCAGCGAGCGTCTGCATCGGTGGGGCCAGGGCATATCAGCGATCTTCGAACGCATCGACGGACAGACGGACGCGCCGGGGCGTCAGGAGGCCCACTCGCGCAGCTGCTCGATCGCGGCCACACGCGAACGATGGTCGGCGGCGAGCGGGGTGACCTTCAGCGTCGTCACACCGGCCTGCGCGTAGGCGGCCAACCGCTCCCTGACGTGGCCCGCGGAGCCGACGAGCGCGGCCGCCCGCAGCAGGTCGCCGGGGACCGCCGCCTCGGCCTCCTTCTTCTTCCCGCCGATGTAGAGCGCATACATGGGACGCATCAGGTCGAGCAGGCCGTCAGTGTCCTCGCCGATCGCGAGCGGCGCGCCGACGACGACGTCGAGCTCTCCGAGCTCCGGGGCGCGCTTCGCCCTGCCCTGGGCCAGCGCCCGCCCCCACACCTCGCCGGCCTTCTCCGGGTGGTGGAAGAGCGGCTCCCAGCCCTCGGCGATCTCCGCGGCCAGCTCGACGTTCCTCGGGCCGATCGCGGCGAGGACGATCGGGATCCGTTCCCGGACCAGCCGATTTATGATCTTCAGCGGCTTGCCGAGGCCGGTGCCCCGTTCAGGTGGCAGCGGCAGGGTGTAGTGCCGGCCCTCGTACTCGACCTTCTCGCGCCGCCACACCGCCCGGCAGATCTCGACGACCTCGCGGGTGCGGGCGAGCGGAGCGTCGTACGGCACACCGTGGAAGCCCTCGATCACCTGCGGCCCGGACGCGCCGAGCCCGAGGGTGAACCGCCCACCGGACAGGAAGTCGAGCCCGGCCGCGGTCATCGCCGTCAGCGTGGGCGTGCGGGTGTAGATGGGCAGGATGCCCGAGGCGATCTCGATCCGCTCCGTGCGCGCGGCGAGAAATCCGAGCTGGCTGACCGCGTCGAACGAGTACGCCTCCGGGACGGAGACGATGTCGAGCCCCGCCTTCTCGTAGTCGCCGAGCGCCGCGACCGCCTCCGTGAACCCACCGCTGTAGTCCAGCGGCATTCCGATCCGCATGCGGTTCCGCCTTCCGTCCTCGGGCCGGATGTCCAGGGCAACCGGCGTCCTGTGCGGACTGTGGGACGGCCATCCTCGCCCGTCCTGCCGGCGCGCGGGGCGACGGCGCCACGGCTGCGGGGCGAAGCCGTGTCCCGAGCCGGACCGGCCCGACACCGGAAATTCAAGAATCGACGTCGCCTTCCAGCTTCTCCCACCCACCGCGCCGGTGCTGTCACAGGCAGGAGAGGAAGGGGCTAGCGCTCAGGCCGGTCCGCGAGACCGGCCGCCGTGATGAACCGGCACCTGCAGCGTCTGATACGCCAGCCGTCAGCCGTCCGGACGAGCTCGTCCGTGTAGACGGCACTGCGCGAGACGCCGTCCGCGCGGCTGACGAACAGCAGGTTCCGGGAGGTGCGTGCCTCGTCGGCGCTCAGCATCTCGATGACCGGCGAGCCGCCCAGATGCAGTCCACCGGGCGCCGCGGCCATCATCGCGCGCAGCCCTTCATGCCCGTCGAAGGAACGCCCGTACACCTGGTAGCTGCCGTCCTCGACGAAGAGACCGACCCAGCCCGCCACATCGTCGAGGTCGAGTGTCAGGCAGTACCGGGCCAGCAGGTCGCCTATCGCCACCTGGTCCTCCGGAGCGGGAAGCATCAGAACTCCTCCTGGCCGCCCTCAGCTCGAGGGCGGACGACGTCGGGAACGGGCGTGCCTCACAGCTGTCCGAAGGAGACCGTCGCGTGGCCGATCAGACGGTCGCCGGAACCGGCGTCGCCAAGCCGGACGACTGCTACCGGGGCGCCGGTCCGGGACGGCACCTGCCGCGCGGACGCGGTGAGCGGGCCGACGCGGAGACGGTCGAGATAGCGGATGTCCAGGTCGGTAACCGCGAGGCCACGATCGCCCCCACCCACCACGCGCTCCGCCGCGAGCTCGGCGGCCAGCGCCTGGACGCCGCCGTGGAGGGTGCCCGCCGGGCCGTTGGCCAGCCTCGGCGACGAGTCGAGGACAAGGGTGTGCTCGTCCTGCACGCGGGCCCCCAGGAACGCGTCGAACGAACCTCCCTCGACCGGTACGACCCGCGAGGCGCCCACGGGCATCCCGGCTCCGAGATCGAGCACCGCGAAGGTCGACACGGCCCGGCCGAACGGCAGGGGCGAACCGTCGGAGAACAGCTCGGTCTCGGCGACGACGAACCGGCGGCCCACCCGCAGCGGCTCGCACCGGAAGTGCAGGTGGCCGGTGGTCGGAGGGGACGAGAGGAGGACCAGTCGCAGGTCCATGGTGGCCCCCACCGCCGGCTTGCCCGGCCCGTCCGGCGTCTGCCCGGCGACGATGTCCACCATGGCGAGGAGCACCGAGGCCCGGACGCGGGTGGTCCCGGGCGCGAACGACTCCGGGCGCACGGGCGCCGTGGCTGTCACGGGCGGGCCGCCCGGCTCCAGCGCGAGCGCCAGCAGCCGGGCGAAGTGGTGCGCCGCGGCGGTCACGCGGGCCTGTCCATCCGCAGCGCGTCACGCCGGGCGATCCGCCACTCGCCGTCGAGCCTGACCAGCTCGTCGTGGCACCAGTAGCGGGCGAGGGTCGCCTGGACCGCGAGCTCGTCGACAGGCGTGGAGCCGCCCACGTCAGGCCATCGTGTAGCGGATCGGCAGCCGCTTCGGCCCCCCGACGAACAGGGCCTCCATGTACTCGGGCGTTCCGGCCAGCTCGATCGACCGCACCCGGGGGACCAGCTCCGCGTAGAGCGCCTGGCCCTCGAGGCGGGCCAGGTGTGTGCCCAGGCAGTAGTGGGCGCCGAACCCGAAGGCGACATGCCGGTTCGGGGTCCGGCCGACGTCGAAGGTGTTCGGGTTGTCGAAGACGTCCTCGTCCCGGTTGGCCGACGGATAGGAGAGCAGGACCGACTCCCCCGCCGCGAGCTCGACGCCGCGTACGACCGTGTCCTCGCGGGCGGTACGCATGAACTGCTTGACCGGGGAGACCCACCGGATCATCTCGTCGACACCGGTCGTCACCAGGCTGGGGTCGTCGACCAGGCGCTGCCACTGACCCGGGCTCTCCAGCAGGGCGTGCAGTCCGCCGGCGAGCGCGGCGCTGGTGGTGTCGTGCCCCGCCGTCGCGATCAGCGTGTAGTAGCCGGCCGCCTCGAGCTCGCCGATCTGTTCGTCGCGAATCGTGGCGTTGGCGATCACCGACCCCAGGTCGTCGGTGGGGTTCGCGCGGCGGTCCTGGATCAGCGCCTGGAAGTAGTTGAAGAAGTCGATCAGGGTCTGCATCTGCGCCTGCTTGTCCTGGTTCCTGACCAGGTCCTCGTCGTCCGCGCCGAACAGCTCCTGGGTCAGCCTGAGCATCCGGGGGAAGTCCTCCTCGGGCAGGCCGAGCAGGGACAGGATCACGTACAGCGGGTAGTGCGAGACGATGTCGGCGAAGAAGTCGCACTCGCCGCCCTGGTCGGCCATGCGGTCCACGAAGCGCTTCGCCAGCTCGGCGATGCGGTCGCGCAGCCGCCGGACACCGGCCGGCTTGAACCAGTCCGCGCTCACATGGCGGTAGACCGGATGGTCCGGGGCGTCCATCTGGACCAGCGACCGGATCGGGATGTTCTCCCGGTCGGCGTCCTTGGGCTTGGGGCCGAGCGCGGGCCGGGGCTCGTTGATCCAGATGTCGGAGGCGCGGGAGATCGCCATGACGTCCTCGTGCCTGGTGACGGCCCAGAACGGGTTGAAGTTCGGATGCTCGACACGGTGGACCGGTGACTCACGCCGCAGCAGGGCGGTGGCGGTGTGGAAGCGCTCGTTGTCGGCGTACGCCCGCGGATCCGTGAAGACGGTGGCCGCTGCCGCGATATCCATGCTGGTTCCTCCGAAGTCGTCGATCAGGCAGGGCGCTTGACGCCAGGCGGAAAGCAGGCCGGGTCCGTTCGCGAGGCCGGCCGCGCAGCTCCGGCCGGGTCAGTCGAGCGAGATCCGCATGACCTCGAGGGCGTTCTCGCGGGCGATCCGCCGGATGTCGGCGTCGGGCAGCCCGCTCAGCGACTCGGTCAGGAAGTCGGCGGGCGCGCGGGTGCCCTCGGCGTGCGGCCAGTCCGACCCGAGCAGCAGACGGTCGACCCGCACATCGGCCACGAGCTCGTCGACGCGGTCCTCCCAGAAGGGAGTGATCCACACGTGCTCACCGAACACGTCCCTCGGGTGGTCCTGGAAGTAGCCCGGGTTCCGGTTGGCGGCGTCGTCCAGGCGGTGCAGCAGTTCGGGCGCCCACGCGGCACCGTTCTCGACACTGGCGAACCGCAGCGCGGGGAAGCGGTCGAAGATCCTGTGGCAGACCGCGGCGGCGTAGAAGTCGCTGACCGCCCGGCCTTTCGTGACGATGCCGCGCAACGGCGAGCGGAACAGCGAGCTCTCCGCACCGCCCGGCTCCCACATCTGTACCAGGGTGTCGTAGCCGTCGAGGCCGGCGTGGGTCGCCACGACGATCCCGGCCTCGGCGGCCAGCCCCCAGAACGGGTCGTACACCGGATCGAACGGTGAGCGGAAGCCACCGGGCACCGGAACCGGCGCGTTGCGGACGTTCACCACGACAGCTCCGGCCTCGATCACCCGTCGCAGCTCGTCGACGGCGGCCGCGGGGTCGAGCAGGGGAACGTAGGGCACGGCGAACAGCCGGCCCTCGTAGTTGAAGCCCCAGTCCTCGTCCAGCCACCGGTTGAACGCCCGGAAGACTTTGCCCCCGGCCTCCGGGTCGTGCCTGAGCGCGTCCTCGACGCCCACCCCGAGCGTGGGGAACAGCAGCATGCCGGCCAGCCCCTGCTCATCCATCAGCTGGAGGCGACGCGCGCGGTCGCGGTACTCCGGCCGCAGCGGCTCGAGTTCCCCGAAGGCATCCTTGATCTGCTGCTGGCGCGGGTTGCCCCGGTACCAGTCGTACAGCGCGCCCGGCTTCGCAACGGGATCAAAGGTCGGGTTGGCGATGTAGGAGTTGAGCGTCCCTCCCACGAGCAGGCGGCGCCGGCCGTCCACCTCGGCCCACCGGACACCGCGGTTACGCAGCGAGCGGTCCTGGTACCTGGTGAAGGCGTCCTCTGCCTCGTAGTAGTGGTTGTCGAAGTCGAAGATCCACGGCTTGGTGGGCTTATTCGTCACGGTCCGTCTCGCATTCCGATCGTCGTTCATGCGGCCTGACGCCCGACGCGGCGTCGCCAGAATATCGAAGTCGACACCGATGTCGAGATATATCGGCCCTCGAACCGCGGCTTCGACTGGAGGCGGCCCGCCGGGCCGAGCGGCCCGTCCCGGCCAGTCGGTCTGTCCCGTCCCGGCTAGTCGGTCTGGCCCGTCGCGAGGGCCGCCTGCAGGCCCGCGTCCACCGGGAGGTTCACGCCGTTGAGGTAGCCGGCGGCGTCCGAGCCGAGAAACGCGAGGATCTGCGCGACCTCACGGGGCGAGGCCGGCCGTCCGAGGCCCTGCCGGACCGACCAGTCGATGATCTCGCCGGTCATCGTCAACCGGAAGTCTCCGAGCAGCGGCGTGCTCGTGGCGCCGGGACAGGCACTGTTGATCCTGGTCCCCGCCCGGCTGGCCGCGCGGGCCGCGCGGAGCGTGTAGAGCTGGGTGCACTCCTTGGACAGCGCGTACGGGTCGCAGGCCCGCTCGGGGTGGGTGTCCAGCCAGGTGAGCGCCTCGTCCCAGTCGTCGATCGCCATCAGCCTGCCCAGCTCGTCCTGGTGCGCCTGCCAGCCGATCCCCGCCATCGACGAGGTGATGACGACGGCCCCGCCGGCCGGTATCCGTCCCGCGAGCCGCTCCGACAACCGCCGGACCGCCAGGTAGTTCACGCTGAAGACCACAGGCGCGGGCTGCGTACCGGCAACCCCGGCATTGTTGAACAGGACGTCCACCGGACCTTCGATCGCCGCCGCGGCGGCGTCGACGCCCACCCGGGAGGACAGATCGGCCTCGACGAAACGATCCACCGCAGCGGCTGGCGGCTTCCGGTCGATCACTGTGACGTGCGGCGCGCCGAGGTCACCGAGAAGCTCGAGCAGAGCGGCGCCGATACCGGAGGCACCGCCGGTGACGACGACCCGCTTGTCCTGGTAACTGAAGGGGTTTCCCACCGGACCTCCATCGGGACGGTTCGTGGTGCCGGCGCCGCCTGGCTCCGTTGCGGGGCCGGCCCGCGGGAACCGTTCCGATGATCTCCTCGGTGGCCGCGGACACCACCTCGAACAGCTCGGAGCCGGCAGGGCTGGTCCAGCGCCCGTCGATGTAGAGCTCGTCGTGCCCGCTCACCGCACTCCTCCTGACAAACCCGACGACGCCGCGGCGGGCGGGGTCCGCGAGTCCGCCGGCGGGCGGGCCGCCAGGCGATCCAGATACTTCTGCCGCAGCGGAACCTTGTAGAGCTTGCCGGTGGGCAGGCGCGGCAGCTCCGCCTGGAAGTCGACGACCCGGGGAACCTTCGGCCCGGCGAGCTGCTCCCGGACGTGGGCCCGCAGCGCCTCGGCCAGCTCCGCCGTGGCCCGTACACCCTCGGCCGGCTGCACGACCGCGTGCACGTACTCGCCCATCTCCGGGTCGGGCAGTCCGAACACGGCGACGTCGGCCACCGCCGGATGCACGGCGAGACACGCCTCGATCTCGGCCGGGTAGATGTTCACTCCGCCCGAAATGATCGTGAACGCGCTCCGGTCGGTGAGGTACAGGTATCCCTCGTCGTCCACGTAGCCCAGGTCACCGAAGGACAGCCAGTTCTCGTGCCCGGGGTGCCGCACCGACCGGGTCTTCTCCGGATCGTTGTGGTACTCGAAGACGGTGCCGTCCCGCTCGAAGTAGATCGAGCCCGTCGCACCGGTGGGCAGCTCGGCGCCGTCCGGCCCGCAGACGCGGATCGTGCCGAGCACCGGCCGGCCGACGGAGCCGGGATGGTCGAGCCACTCGGCCGACGCGATGACCGTCATGCCGGCGCCCTCGGTTCCCGAGTAGTACTCGGTCACGATCGGGCCCAGCCACTCGATGATCTCGCGCTTCACCGGGACGGGGCACGGAGCACCCGCGTGGACGACCCGCCGCAGGCTCGACAGGTCGTAGCCCTTGCGGACCTCGGCCGGGAGCTTCAGCAGCCGGACGAACATCGTCGGGACCGCCTGGACATGGGTGACCCGCTCCCGCTCGATCAGCTCGAGCATCTCCCGCGCGTCGAACTTCTCCATGATCACAATGGTGGCGCCCAGCTCGTGCGCTCCCCGCGCCCAGCCGAGGGGGGCCGCATGGTAGAGCGGCGCCGGACAGAGGTACACCGACCGCTGATCCATGCCGCCGAGCCGCTGGCACATCAGCGCGCCGCCCGCCGCCACGGGGTCCCCGACCTCGATCCCGCGCAGCGGCCGCCTGATCCCCTTGGGACGCCCGGTCGTGCCCGAGGAGTAGAGCATGAGCTCACCACACGGCTGCCCGGGAAGGGCCTGCGGCGGGAACGACGCGATCGCCTCCTCGTACGGCTCGAAACCCTCGACGGCCCCGTCCATCATCAGGCGGGTCTCGCACCCCGCCACGTCCGCCACCGCCGTGCCGGCGACGGGGGCGAGCTTCGCGGTCGCCACGAGCGCCGACGCCTGTGAGTCGCGGAGGATGTAGGCGATCTCGTCCGCGGTGGCGTAGCGGTTGATCGCCGTCAGGTACAGGCCCGAGCGCACCGCCGCCCACAGCACTTCCAGGAAGCGGGGATGGTTCTCCGCCAACAGGGCGACGACGTCGCCGGCGCGCAGCCCGCGGGCGTGGAGGAGGCGTGCGAGCTGGGCGGAACGACTGTCCAGCTCACCGTAGGTGACGATCTCCCGGCTGTGGGCCATGACGACCGCGGGCCGGTCCGGAGCGGACGCCGCGTGGGTGCCGGGATACATGTGTCCTCCAGCCTCAGGACCGCGCGCGGAGTCCTCAGTCGCCATGGACGCGACCAGCTCGAAATGGGATCTTGACCTTGAGCCGCGATACCGACCTCGCCGGCGGATCCCGCCTCCGCACGGCCACTCCTCGGAGGCCGGATCACCCTGGGCCTGATGGCGAATCCACCGCCGTGCGGCGAGCGTAACTCATGTCGATATCGATGTCGACATCGACAGTGATCGCGGGCTATCGTTGGCCCGGCCCGACCGACGGCGACCGCCGCCGATCCCGGCCCGGACACCGCCACCGCCGCCGTGGGGGGCGGCGTCGCGGCGCAAGCATCACGGAAGGTACCCAAGGTGGCTCCCACGTTCCCACCCCCCGCCACGACCGACCGCTCGCTCCGGCCGTTCGACATCGGTGTGATCGACACAATGGTGGGATTCCCCCAGGATCCGGCCGCGCTGTACAGACAGATCAGGGCCTCGTTACGCGACAAGGAGTCGCGGGACGAATTCGTGATGCCGGCGGCGTACATGTTCCACGACGTGCCTGCCAGCCACCTCGCCGACGACGTCGACCCGGTCGCGCTCGTACTCGGCGAGATGGACCGGCACGGCGTCGAGATCGCCCTGATCAGCCTGAGCGCGAACACGGAGGCCGCCGAGCGCGCACTCACCGAACACCCGGGCCGATTCGTCGGCTCATGGAGCTGCGATCCCAACCGGGGAATGGAGGGAATTCGTACCCTCGTCCGCGTCCATGAAAAGTGGGGCGTCCGGGCTGTCTCCCTCTTTCCGCACGGAGTGCTGCCGCAGGTGGCCATCGACGCACCACAGATGTATCCGATCTATGCCAAGTGCGTCGAGCTGGGCATCCCCGTGTTCGTGACGGTCGGGATCGCCGGCCCCCGGGTGCCGTCCATGGTCCAGCACGTCGAGCTCGTGGACCGGGTGATGTACGACTTCCCCGAGCTGGTGTTCGTCATGCGGCACGGTGCGGAGCCGTGGACCGACCTCGCCGTGAAACTGATGATCAAGTGGCCCAACCTGTACTACTCGACCAGCGCCTTCTCGCCGCGCTATTACCCGGCGGACATCATCGACTACGCCAACACCCGCGGCGCGGACCGGATCCTGTACGGCGGCTACTTCCCCATGGGCCTGTCCCTCGACCGGATCATGACAGAACTGGCGCAGCTCCCGCTGAAGGAGGACGTGTGGCCGAAATTCCTCCGGGAGAACGCCGCCCGCGTTCTCGGTCTCGCCGAGAAGAACTGAGCCTGGCCACCGCAGGCTGATCCCCGCGCGAGCCGGCGAGCGGTCCACGCGCACGGACTGTCTTCATCTCCTGAGGAAGGCCACGTGAATCTAGCTTTCACCCAAGAGCAGAACGAACTCCGGCGGACGGTTCGCGACTTCCTCGACAAGACCTCGCCCGAGGCCGAGGTCAGACGTCTCATGGAGACGGTCGACGGCTACGACCCCGGTCTCTGGCACCAGCTCGCCGGCGAGCTCGGAATCGCCGGTCTGACCTTGCCGGAGGAATACGACGGCGCGGGCTGCGGATTCGTCGAGCTCGGGGTCGTCCTCGAGGAGGCGGGACGCTCGCTGCTGTGCGCGCCGGTGCTGTCGACCGTGGTCCTCGCCGCCTCGGCCCTGCTCGGTCTGGGTGACGACGCCGCCTGCCACGACTACCTGCCCGGGATCGCCGCCGGCACGACCGTCGCCACGCTCGCGCTCACCGAATCCGCGGGCCGTTGGGCCGGTGCCGACGGCATCACCACCACAGCCACCCTCGACGGCCACAGCAACGGCAACGGGTGGACGGTCTCGGGGAAGAAGGCGTTCGTGCTCGACGGGCACGCGGCGTCGCTGCTGCTCGTCGTCGCCCGCACCGGAGCCGGCCTCAGCGTCCTCGCGGTCGACGCGGGAGCCCCGGGCGTGCACCGCGTGCCGCGGGCCACCCTCGACCAGACCCGCAGGCAGGCCGACATCACCTTCACCGCGGCGCCGGCCCGGCTGCTCGGCGAGGCGGGCGCGGCCCGGCCGGTACTGGAGCACGTGCTCGACCTCGCGGCGGTCGCGATCGCCACCGAGCAGGTCGGCGGGGCGGCGCGGGTACTCGACATGGCGGTCGACCACGCCAGGACCAGGGTCCAGTTCGGCAGACCGATCGGCTCGTTCCAGGCCGTCAAGCACAAGCTCGCCGACATGCATCTCGGCGTCGAGTCGGCACGCTCGGCCGCTTACCACGGCCTGTGGGCGGCGGCCGACAACCTGCCCGACCTGCCGCTGGCCGCAAGTCTGGCGAAGGCGTGCTGCGGTGACGCCTTCGTCGCGGCGGCCACCGAGAACATCCAGGTCCACGGCGGCATCGGTGTCACCTGGGAACATCCGGCGCACCTGTACCTGAAGCGCGCGCACAGCTCGCGGCAGCTCTTCGGTCACCCGGCCCACCACCGGCAGCGACTCGCCCGGTACGTGCTCGCCGAGCAGTCCGAATGAACCGGCGGGCCGGCCCGGCCGGCGGCCCGACCGCCGCGGGCATCCCGAAGTGATCGTGAACCGAGTCGCTACGAACGTGTGTGGAGGCGAAGACCCGATGCAGCACTCACCCGCACCGGCCCCCGGGCGCAGCGGCGAAGGACGAGCGCGGGTCGAAGGACGAGCACGGTTCGAGGCTCGGGTCCGCGAGTGGTTCGTGGCCAACGCGCCGCGCAAGGGATCGCCGGAGGACTTCTCCGCGGTGCACGTCGTCAGCGCGCGGACCCCGCAGGAGTACCACGAGCAGGAACAGCACGCGATCACCGTCACGCGCGCCTGGCAGCGCCGGTTGTTCGACGCCGGCCTGGCAGGCCGGTCCTGGCCGACCGAGTGCGGCGGCCACGGTGCCCCGGGCTGGCAGGACGAGGTCGTCGTGGCGGAACAGGCGAAGTGGGGCGTGTCGACGAAGATGTTCGCCGTCGCGCTGGAGATGGTCCCCGCCGTGCTGTTCGGGCATGGAACCCACGAGCAGCGCGTCGCCTACCTGCCGCCCATCCTGCGGGGCGAGCACGGCTGGTGCCAGCTGCTGTCCGAGCCGGGCGCCGGCTCCGACCTGGCCAGCGCGCAGACGAGGGCGACCCCCGTGGACGGAGGCTGGTCGGTCACCGGCCAGAAGGTGTGGACCTCCAACGCGGGCTGCAGCGACTACGCCCTGCTCATCGCCCGGACCGGGAGCCGGGAGGAGGGCCGGGCCGGCCTGTCGTGCTTCGCGATGAAGATGGAGCAGCCCGGGGTCGAGATCCGCCCGCTCCGTCAGATGTCCGGGGCCTACCACTTCAACGAGGTCTTCCTCGACAACGCCTTCGTGCCGGAGAACGGGCTGATCGGCGGCCCGAGGGAAGGGTGGGCCGTGTTGCGGACGATGCTCGCCAGCGAACGGGCCGCGATCGGCGGCGGCACGAGCGCGCGCTCCGCCACCCAGCTCGTCGGGCTGGCCAGGCAGCTCGGCTGCTCCGACGACCCGGGCGTTCGGGATCTGCTGGCCCAGGCGGTCATCCGGGAGCGCACGCTGGACCTGCTCCGGGCCAGGATCGCCGCCGGGCACGCCGTCCCGGCGGCCGGACCGACGACGAAGCTGCTCTACTCCGAGCACGCCCGGCTCAGCGCCGACGCGGCGACCACCATCCTCGGGATGGCGGTGACGCTCGTCGACGACCCGCAGGCCGCGCCATGGATCGAACGGCTGCTGTTCGCCCCGGGCCTGCGCCTCGGCGGTGGCACCGACGAGATCCAGCGGAACACGATCGCCGAACGGGGACTCGGCCTCCCCCGCTGAGCGCCCTCAGGGCAGCCCGGCCCCAGGAACGAGGACCCGGAGGGTCGTCACGGCGGAGGTTCTGCGCCCCGCCAGGGCCTGTGCGGTCCAGTCGGTCGCGGTCAGCAGGAACAGCGTCCGCCGGTCGGCTCCGCCCAGGGCACAACCGAACTCGACCCGTCCGGCGCGAGACGCCGAAAAGTGCCGGGCTGGCGTCCGGTTGCTCGAGCGCTGTCATGAGGTCAGCGCTGTCATGAGTTCCCTGCCTGCTCGGGAACCGGTGCGTCGCTCATCCGAGAAGTGGGTCGAGTCGGGTGCGGTCGGCGTCGTCGAGCAGACGCAGGGCCTCGCCCTTCGCGGGCCGCCAGAGGACACCGTCCGCCCGCCATGCCTCGCGCCGCAGCCACATCTTGTCGATCTTCATACTGGCCAGCTTCGGCAGCTCCCCGGTGACCCGGACGAAGGCCGGCCACCATTTGGGACCGAGGTCGGGCTGCTCTGCGAGGAAGGCGTCGAACGCCGCGGGATCGAACCCGGCGCCGCCCCGCAGCTCGAGGGCGACCATGACCCGGTCCCCGACCGGGTCGTCGGGAACGGCGTAGACCGCGACGGAACGCACGTCCGGATGGCGGGCGACGATGGCCTCCACCGGCGCCGCCGCGAAGTTCTCGCCGTCGACCCGCAGCCACTCGTTCGACCGGCCGGCGAAGTACAACCAGCCGTCGGCGTCGCGGTAGGCCAGATCCCCGGACCAGTACCGGCCGTCCCGGAACCGGGACCGGGTCGCCTCCTCGTTGCGGTAGTAGCCCTCGAACCCGCCGGTGGGGACGGTCTCCACGATCTCACCGACGGCTTCGTCCAGATTGGTCGGGCGCCCGTCCGGACCGAACGTCACCGGCGGGCATTCCAGCCCGGTCTGCGCGTCGAGCACCCGGACCGTCGGATCGGCGGCGCCGAGGGCGCCCGCGGGCATCGACGGGTCACGGCGGACGATGACAACGCCCTCGGTGGAGCCGTAGCTGTCCCGGACGGTGCAGCCGAACCGGCGGGCGAACACACCGATGTCGCGCACCGACGCCTCGTTGCCGATCGCCAGCCGCAACGAGCTTTCGGCGTCGTCGGGACCCTCAGGCGTGGCGAGGATGTAGTTGAGGACCTTGCCGGTGTAAGTGATCATCGTGGCGCCGAACCGGCGGATGTCCGGCAGGGTGTTCGAAGCGGAGAACTTCGGCCGGGTCGCGATGGGGATCCCCGCGTTCAGCGCGGAGGACCACCCGGTGAACAACGAGCTGGAGTGGAAGAACGGCAGCGGCGAATACACCGCGTCGCCGTCGCCCAGCTCGGCGATCCGGGCCACGTGGGCGCCGGTACGCGCGAACCGCCCCTGCGTGCAGCGCACCGCCTTCGGCAGGCCCGTCGATCCCGACGTGAAGATCAGCAGGAAGAGGTCCTCGGCCCGCACCGGCCGGTCGGGCGGCAGCGGCCGCTGCCGCGCCACCCGTGCCGCGTAGTCCGGCCCGTCGACGACCAGCACCCGGTCGGCGGCGACACCGGTGTCCACCCCGTCCAACAGCGGCTGGTAGCCGGACGAGGTGACCAGAAGCTGGCAGTCGGTGTGCCGGATGAGCTGGCCGAGCTGATCACCCCGGTACGTCGCGTTGACGCCGACGACCACGGCCCCCGACAAAGCCGTCGCGGCCAGCCAGAACAGATAGTCCGGCACGTTGTCCAACAGCACACCGACGTGCGGTGGGCGGTCCCCGTCCCGGAGCTCCTCGAACAGCGCCGCCCGGCGGGACGCCTCCTCGACCAGCTGGCTGTAGCTCCACCGCTGGTCACCGAGGAGCAGAGCTGTCCCATCGTCCGCGGACCGCCGCCGCAGCAGGTCGGCGACAGTCGTCATCGCAAGGTCGGGCATGGCACTCCCCTTCGCTCCTTCGGCCGTCACCACAGGCTGGCGATGGGCTCCACCATGGCGAGGTCGGTCGGCTCCACGATCAGTGTGGTGATCGGGCTGTCCCGCCACGCGGCGAGCTGGTCGGCGATCCGGGTGAGCGGACCCACGAGCGCCAGATCGTCGACCAGCTCGTCGGGAACGGCGGCGCAGGCCGCCGCGCGGTCGCCACCCAGGTAGAGGTCCTGGATGCGGCTGGCCTCGTCGGCGTACCCGTAGCGGGAGACCAGCGAGGCGTAGAAGTTCCTGGACCTGGAGCCCATGCCCCCGATGTGCAGCGCGATACGCGGGCGTACCTGGTCACGGCAGTCGTCGAGATCGTCCCCGACGCAGGCGAGGACAGTGGGGGCCACCTGGAATCCCTCGGGTGCCTTCTCCAGTGCCTCCCCCCAGGCACCGCTCCAGCGCGTCGGGCTCCACAGGTACGGGAGCAGGCCGTCGGCCTCCGCCACGGCCATGGCGACGTTCTTCGGCCCCAGGGCGGCGATGAGAATGGGAGTGTCCGCGGCGGCCGGCATCGTGGAGCGCAGCGGACGCCCCTGCCCGGTGGAGTCCGGGCCGGTGTAGGGAACGGTGTAGACCGAGCCGGAGAACTCGAGCCGCTCGGTCGCGGCCAGGGCCTTGCGCAACACGGCGAGGTACTCACGCGTCATCCGCACCGGAGGGCGGTAGGGCACGCCGTGCCACCCCTCGACGACCTGTGGCCCGGACGCACCGAGCCCGAGCAGGACGCGCCCCTGGGAAAGCTGCTGCAGCGTCAGCACCGTCATCGCCGTGGTGGCCGGAGTACGCGCCGGCATCTGCGCGATGGCGGTACCGAGCCTGAGACGACTGGTGACCGCGGCGACGTAGGCCAGCGGCGTGAACGCGTCGCTCCCCCACGCCTCACCCGTCCACACGGAGTCATATCCCGACCGCTCGGCCCGCCGGGCGACATCGGCGAGTGACGCCGCGTCCCCGTGGATTCCGGCAAGGCTGAGCCCGAGCGCGACCTTCGGCACTGGCACGCGCGGACCATAGCCCGCATGTAACTTCGATGTCAATTTCGAGTTTCCTGCCACTGGCGCCACTACCGGGCCGCCACCGAGCCGGTGGCGCACCTCAAGCCGGGACTCCCCGACAGAAGCGGTCCGCTTGCCCTGACGACACGCGGCCGTTACGGTCACAAATGTCAATGTCGACGTCGATGTTTCTTGCGGTGGGGCCAAGCGGTCCATCCGGACCGGAGCAACTCGTGCGCTGGGACGGCCCGCTCCCCCGCACCGCATCCGGGAAGGTCGTCCGATCCCGGCTCGTCATGGAGTCACCAGCGAAGGACAGCGACCTGGCAGCGCGGCTGCGGGATCACTGACCACCACGACCGCCGGTTGGGTCGCAAAGCCCCGCGGCCCAACCGGTGCACATCGCCCTCGACCCACATGCCGCCTTCTGGCGGTCGAGGGTTCACACCATCGCGATCACCTGCCCGGCGAGCCCCAACCATGGCAGGCATCACATCCACGACATCGTCACATCGGAAATATCGATGTCAAGGTTGATGTCGAGGTCGACGTCAAGCTAGATGTTGGCGGAGCGTGGAACACAGCACAGGCATCATGGAGGTGGAGCGAGCGTGGCGCGGGACCGCAGTCGTGGCAGACTTGCCGTCCGGCCTGCACGGCTGGAGCGGGAGCGGCAGCGACCGGGCCCGACGGCGCCACGAGGTGCCGGCAGCGCCCCCCAGACCCGTCATCCGCTCATCAGGTTCCGGCGCGAGCCAGCAGAGCCGGTTGACACGCGCCGAGAGGACCCACCGTGCCTGAACGTACCCAACACGGGACCGCGCTGCCGAATGCCCCTCGTGCGCGACGCGAAGAGGTTGAAGTAGGCAAACGTCGCGGTACCGGGCGCACCCGCCGAGGTCGTCAGAGCCGGAGCCAGCTCGTCGATGCGGCCCGCGTCGTGTTCGAGCGCGACGGCTTCCTCCATGCCAGGGTGGCCGACATCTGCGATCTGGCCGGATTCTCCCACGGGTCGTTCTACACGTACTTCGTCTCCAAGGAGGAGATCTTCCGGGAAGTGGTCGACTCTGTCGAGCTCGATCTCCTCACTCCCGAGCCGACTGGTTCCGCCACCGATCCCATCGAACGCATCCGCGCGGCCAACCGCCATTATCTGGAAACGTACGCCGCAAATGCCAAGATAATGCAGGTCATCCAGCAGGTCGCCACTTTCGACAACGACGTCCTCAAGATCCGCCTGCAACGCCACGAGGTTTTCGCTCACGCCATCGAGCGACGGGTGAGAATACTCCAGGACGCCGACCTCGCCGACCGCAACGTCGACCCCGCGTACGCCGCGCAGGCGCTCGGCGGCATGGTCGCCTACTTCGCGGACCTCCTGTTCAACACGGAGAACAGCTCCCGTTTCGATCTCGACACGGCGGTGCAACAGCTCACCATCCTCTGGACGAACGCGCTCGGAATTCGCCGACGCGTCTGACCGTCGGGCAGCACCGACCCCGTGTCCAGGGTCCGTGGTCGCTGCTTGACGGTGGGCTCAACATCATCTCAGAATATCGAAGTCGACGTCGAAACTGAGGTTCCGGGCCCAAGCGGGAGCTGATGCTGTTCTGATCACCACCGGCGCCGCCGAGGAGATCCGCCAGCTGCGCGACGCGCTACGCGGGACGCTGGGAACCGCTCACCAGGAACTCCCGTCGATGCCGGCGGCTGACTGGCGCGAGGGGTGGAGCACCCTCGCGGAGCTCGGTGTGACCGGCTTCTGCGTCCCCGAGGCGAAGGGGGGCGTCGGCCTGCGGCCCGACGCGGCGGTGGCCGTGGCGATGCAGCTTCTCACCTCGTCGACGTCCATCGACGACAGCGGCCACGAGGTCGCCGACCGCTGGTATCACAACTATCTCTGGGGTCGTGCCCTGACCATCTCCGGTGGCGCCTCAGAAATCATCCGCGGCATCATCGGCCGGCAACTCCTCAGCCTTCCCCGGGCGTAACCGCGACGGCAGACCCACGCGCACCCCATCCACAGCACAGGGTGATGACTGAGCGACGCATCCACACCGAGGGGCCTCCCGGCGGGGCCCTCGGGTACCGATGCGTCCCTTGACCTACGGCTACGTGTACCTTAATTTCTCCCGGCAGGGAATAAGTGCGGTCCCGGGAACCCGCTCTCCACGACCTAAGATCCGCGCATCCGAAAGGCCGAGACGTGAGCACACTGCTCGATGTCGAAGACCTCGTGGTCGACTATCCGGTCAGAGGTTTTCGCAAGAGCCCGGTCCGAGCACTGAGGGGTGTGTCGGTCGACGTCCGCCCTGGCGAGTGTTTAGGCATCGTGGGCGAGTCCGGATCCGGCAAGACCACGCTCAGCCGTGCGGTGCTGGGGCTCGCACCGGTGACCTCGGGTTCGATCCGTCTCAAAGGGCAGGACATTGTCCGGCTGTCCCGGGGCAGGCGGCAGCGCCTCGCAGACAAGATCCAGGCTGTTCTCCATGACCCGTACAGCTCGCTCGATCCGGCGCTGACGGTTGAGACGTCCCTTGCCGAGCCACTGCGCGCCCAGCGGGTCCCGGTCGCCGCGGCTGCCCGACGGGTGCGGGAGCTGCTGGACCAGGTCGGTCTCCCGGCGAGTGCGGGCCGACGGCTACCACGCGAGTTCTCGGGCGGCCAGCGTCAGTGCCTCGCCGTCGCCCGCGCGATGGCCCTCTCCCCCGAACTGATCATCTGCGACGACCCGGTGTCGGCCCTCGACCCGCCGTCCCAGTGGGCGGTCCTCGACCTGCTCGTGGAGCTCCAGAACACCACCGGCGTCGCCTACGTGTTCATCTCCCACGACCTCGCGGTGGTGCGGCACGCTTCGCATCGAGTGGCCGTGCTGGAGCACGGAGAGGTCGTGAAGCGGATCGACGGCGACAGAGTCGCCGGCGCGTGGCACCGATGCCCGCAGCGGCAGTTCCCGGCCGCGCCCGTCCCGGACACGAGGTTGCGGGCGGAGTGCCGCGCCAGTCAACCGCAGTCACTCCAGCGGCCAGGCCGGGATGGTTCGCTCCCGCAGGTCCGGAGACTCGGGGAGTCGAACGCGCTGCCCTTGCCGGCCTGGGGTGACGCTGATGGAAGGCGGCTGCGAGGTCCGCATGGAGAACGCGGTCGGTGGTTCGCTGGCCGCGGCGGCGGTAACCCGGGCCGACCTCCTCGCGAGTCACCCCGTCGGCATGGCCGGCGTCCTTCCAGGGCCAGCGGGACCGGACCCGCCCGGCCCATCCCACAGCGATCATGGTCCTGGCGAGGAGACCGCCCGACCTGTTACCGACGCCGACGCCGGAGCTGACAGCGACGCCGATCCGCCACCCGGATCAGGAGTTCCCGCCCGGTGACGGGGTTCTGGCAAGAAGGCGTTCCAGGCCGGCCACGATGAACTCGAGTTCAAGCTCGAAGGGTGACTCCTGCGGGTCGTCCGGGGACTGCTCCCGGGCGAGGACCCGCCGCAGGTGGGGAAGCCGGTCGCCGGGAAGCTCGGCGAGGACGCGCTGAACCTCGGTGAGCGTGGGGTGCCGGGCGAAGCGTGCGGCGAAGAGAATGTCCTTGGCGTTGGTGAACACCACGCGGGTGATCAGGGCGAGGGCATGGCTGGCACCGGTCTCGTCGAAGCCGGCGTCGAGCAGCCTGGCGAGCAGCGCGTCGGCCGGAACCAGGACGCCGGCTCCGGGAAGTCTGTCGATCAGGAGCGACAGCGAGGCCTCGCGCAGCAGCACACGGCGCACCCCGCGCGCGTAGACGCGGACGGCCTCCTGCCAGCTGTCCTCGGGGATACGCAGGTGCTCCAGCTCGGCTGCCAGGGTCTGCGCGGTGACGAGCTCGAGGAGCTCCTCTCGACCGGACACGTAGTAACTGACTGCCTTACGGTCCGCTCCGAGACGGTCGGCGACCGCCTGGAGTGTAAGGCTGTCCGGATCGAGGGCGATCGCGGCGTCGATGACCATCTGCCGGTTGAGGCGCGGTGGCCGGCCAGGACGGCGGCGGGGACGCTCATACCTGGGCGTCTGGCCGACGTCCTGCGTCGCAGGGTTGGTGCTGTCCACTACCACGTTCTACAGGTTTCAGGGGCACCCGATCCGGCGCAGCGTGGGTCGGCAGGCACCGCGACCGGTGCGCATTCAGCGCAGTGTCAGCTCCCGGGCACTCTCGAGCATGATCCGCCGCTGGGCCTGCGCCGAGAAGCCGCCCAGACCGGCGAGAAAGTCCTTCGGCCGTCCGTCGCACACGCATCCTCGGTGGACTGATCAATGAGTGCCGCAACTCCGCCTGACGACACCCCCGACAACCACGCCAACTACAGAAGACCAGCGCACAGACCGAAACCCGGATTCTGGAGCCCCACAGGTGGGCGGGCGTGAGACGCCAGGCATTCACTGGCCGGGCCGCGACGTCCGCCTGGATGTGGTCGGTGTTACTGGGCCGCGTGGCGCTGTGGCGCTCGGGTCTTGGAGCGATGCGGTGATGACCTCACCGCAAAGGGCTTGGACTTTGGCCGGATCGGCGGCGCCGGGATGCGCGAGGGAAAGGGCTGCGATGCCCCGGGCCATCCCCATGACGAGCACGGCAGCGGCGTCGGCGTCGGCGTCGGCGCGGATCGATCCGTCCTGTTGACCGGCTCGGATGGTCTCGGCGAGGTCGCGATGTGTTTGCCGGTCTGCGTGGACGACGGCGGGCAGCGGGGAGTCGGACGGGAACGTCGCGCCCCACATCACGACCACAGCGCGCTCCTCGGGTGCGTCGGCGGCGACGAAGACCTCGAGGTAGGTCTCGATCGTCACACGAAGCGCCTCGAGGGCGGAGAGCTCCTCGGCTCGCCGGTCGGTGCGCTCGAGGGCCTCGGCCGTTGCCTCGAGCGTGCGCTCGTGGGCGCGCTCGGCCAGCCGGGTGATCAAGCCCTCTTTCGACCCGAAGTGGTAGGCGGGCATCTCTCGGCTCGTCCCAGCGCGCGCGCCGATGCTGCGCAGCGACGTCCGCTCGAACCCGCGCTCCGCGATCAGTTCGGCCGCGGCTCGCAGCAACGCTGCTTCGGACGCGGCGCGGCGCTCGACTTGCGTTCGCCGCTGCGGATGCCCAGCCACCGTCACGGCGGTGACGATAACAAATTCCTGGCACGTGCCAGAGAAGTGCTAACTTATCGGGCACGCGCCAGGTAACACTGGCTCAGTCAACTGGGGAGGCTCGGTTGCCGCGTGCGATCGTGTTCAACGGTGATGAGACCTGGCAGCTCCGCGAGATCCCGAAGCCCAGGCTCCGGCCCGGCTGCGCCGTGCTCCGGGTCGAAGCGGTCGGGATCTGTCACAGCGACGTCGACCAGTTCAGGGGCCACGCGCCGGTGCCGTCGGGAGGCGTGTTCCCCACGGTTCCGGGCCACGAGATCGTCGGCCGGATCGAGCAGATCTCACCCGCCGCGGCCGCGGAGTTCAGCGTGCAGGAGGGGGACCGGGTAGGCGTCCGCTCCTACGTCGCGACGGCCGACGGGAGATCGCGCGTCTACGGGTTCGACTTCCCGGTCGATGAGGCGTCCGGGCTGTTCGGCGGTTACGCCGACTACATGGAGCTCGTGCCGGGCTCTGAGGTGCAGAAGCTCCGCGACGACCTGCCGGCGACCGAACTCACCGTCTACGAGTGCCTGTCCAACTCGGCGACCTTCGTACGCCCCGCGGAACCCGGGGAATCACTGCTCGTCCTGGGTCCGGGCCACATGGGCGTCACCGCCAGCCTCGCCGTGGTCGGCGGGGCCCGAGGACCGCGATTATGAGAGGGAGAACGATGGAACGACTGTCGATCGAGCCGCTGAGCGTGATGGGACTTCCGCCGGTGGAATCCGTCGGCCTGGCCGCCGACCTCGGGCTCCAGTACGTGGCGCTCGCCCTGAGCGCCTTACCGAATCCCTACGGCTACCCACCCTTCTCACTCCGGGACGATCTCGCCCTGCGGCGCGAGACGCTCGCCGCCCTGCACGATCGGGGCGTGACGGTTTCGCTGGGCGACGGGTTCGTGCTCCATCCCGGCATGGACATCCGTGACCTCGCCGGCGACGTCGCCATCGTGGCCGAGCTCGGTGCCCAGCGGATCAACACCGTCACCTTCGATCCGGACTTCGGCCGCAGCGTCGACCAGTTCGGCGTGCTTGCCGAGATGGCCGCCGAGTTCGGGCTGGAGACGACGCTGGAGTTCTCGCCCGGGCTCGCGATCGCCGACCTCCCCACGGCGCTCGCCGCCGCCCGGGCGGTGGGGAGGCCGGACTTCCGTCTCCTCATCGACACGATGCACCTCGTGCGGTCCGGCTCCGGCCCGGCCGAGGTCGCCGCCGTCGACCCTGACCTGATCGGGTACATCCAGCTCAGTGACGCTCCGCTTGTGCCCACCATCCCCGACTACATGGAAGAGGCGTGTTTCGAACGGATGGTGCCGGGCGCTGGCGAGCTGCCACTGCTCGAGATACTCGAGGCGCTGCCGCGCCACCTGGTGATCGGACTCGAAGTGCCTCTCCGCTCGCAGGCCGACGCCGGTGTCGGTCCCCACGACCGGCTCGGCCGGTGCGTCGACGCCGCCCGGAAGCTCCTCGTCCAGGTGGACAACCGATGAGGGACGGTCGAGGGCCGGCGCGCACCGAGACGACAGCTCGGCCGCTCGGTACAGGCCACCAGCCCGGGGTGGGCCCGACCGCGCACCGACCGGATCCCGGAGCCGTCGGCGTGAGTCCTCGGCGCATCGGCAGCCTGGAGGTATCCGTCGTCGGTCTCGGCGGCAACAACTTCGGTACGGACTTCTTCGGCGCTGGCTGCGACGAGCGCGAGGTCGATCGGATCGTCCACGCCGCCCTCGACGCGGGCATCAACCTCTTCGACACCGCCGAGGAATACAGCATCACGTCCTTCCTGGGCGAAGGGCACTCCGAGGAGCTGATCGGGGCGGCGCTCGGCCGGCGGCGGGACGAGGCGATCATCGCCACGAAGTTCCTCAACCAGAGTGAGGCCGACCCGGATCAGCGGGGCGCAGCGCGCATCGTGGCTGCCGTCGAGGCCAGCCTGCGGCGGCTCGGGACGGACCGGATCGACCTCTACCAGCAGCACCAGCCCGACCCCGCCACACCGGTCGAGGAGATCCTCGAAGCGCTCGACCGGCTGGTGCGCGCCGGCAAGGTGCGCGAGGTCGGTTGCAGCAACTTCAGCGGCAAGATGCTGGACGACGCCGCCGAGACCGCGGCTCGGTCGTCGTTCTCGCCGTACCGGTCCTGTCAGGTGCAGTACAGCGTGCTGGAGCGCCCCCACGAGGACGTGCTCGGGGCGGTGGAGCGCAATGGCATGACCGTCCTTGCCTACTTTCCTCTCGCCAGCGGACTCCTCACTGGCAAGTACCGCCGGGGTGAACCACCGCCGCCGAACGCACGGCTCGGTGCCGACGCGCCGGTCAGTACCATGCTCCGCCAGGGGATCATGGCCCGCCGCCCGCCGCTGTCCGACGAGCGGCTCGCCACCGTCGAGCAGCTGTCAACCTTCGCCGAGGAACGAGGGCACTCTCTGCTCGAGCTCGCGATCTCGTGGCTCGCCTCCCAGCCAACCGTTGCGTCGGTCCTGACCGGCGTCACGAAGCCCGAGCAGGTCATCGCCAACGCCTCCGCCGCCGGATGGCGGCTCACCCCCGAGGAACTGGCGGCCGTCGACGCGATCGTCGCTCAGGAGTCCGAGGCTCCATGAGCCTCTCTGATTGTCGTCGATGGGCTCGAGCAGGCTGCTCGTGGCGTGGAGTGACGCGGTGGCCCGCCCCACCGCGTCGTCCCCCGACTCCGGCCGCAGGGCCGCTCCCGCCCCATCCGCGCAGGTAGGTCTCGTGCACGTGACGGAGGAGCGGCAAGGGGATCGGACGACGGTAGCCGGCGCCTGGCTGCGTACCGGCGGATGCGCAGCCAGGCCGGGGGCGTGCAACGCACACGGCGACTGCCGTCGGGTACGCCGGTGCGGGCTACTTCGGCGAGGCCCCCATTCCGGTCGATGCAACACCGCATTTCGTGGTTTAAAGCGGCCAGGGCTTCACCACGATCATCGTCGATGGAGTGCGGCCGGTGCACTTCCGCGATCCGGCCGGAAACCGCTGGAACTGCGCGGCGGCTAGACCAAAGGGAGCATCCGACGAAAGCTGGTAGCTAGTTGTCGAGTATCAGCATCCATCTGCACTTTCAACTGCCTTTCTATCACGCGCCAAGGTTTCAGACGCTGGACGAGACCACAAGGTGAAGCTGGTGAGCGCGAGCACTGGCGGCTGGAAGCCGCGGGCTACCGAAGGAAATTCCATGCCATTTGCAGAAAAGTACGGACCATGGGCAGTCATCACGGGCGCCTCCGAAGGGACCGGGCAGGCATTCGCCCGCCGTATAGCCTCCGAGGGTCTACCCGCCGTCCTTCTCGCGCGACGGTTGGAACCGTTGAACGACCTGGCGAACTCGATCCGCGCCGAAACCGGCGTTGAATGCATCACGGCGTCAGTGGACCTGGCAGCTGATGACGGCGCCCAGCAAGTCATCGAAGCGGTAGGCGACCGCGAGATCGGGCTGTACGTCGCCAACGCAGGTGCCGACACCAACGGAGCGCACTTCCTCGACATCGACGCCAAACCCTGGCTGGATCTGATGCGCATCAACGTTCTGACGATGATGCAGCTGTGTCATCATTTCGGCGGATCCATGCGAGCGCGTCGTCGCGGCGGATTACTGCTGGTCAATTCCGGCGCAGCCTATGGTGGCAGCAGCTTCATGGCGGCCTACTCGGGAAGCAAAGCCTTCGAACTGTGTTTCGGCGAGTCCCTGTGGGCCGAGCTGCGTCCCTACAATGTCGATGTGCTCAACCTGGTTCTCGGCAAGACCGATACACCGCCTTTCCGGGCCCTGCTAGCGGAAAAGGGATTGCCGGAGCCGACCGACTGGGCGACACCGCAAGATGTGGCTGAGGCCGGAGTGACGCGCCTTCCGCACGGACCCATCCATAATCAGGGCCAGGCAGTTGACACCGCGGGCGATCAACGACGCGCCAGGATTCTGATGATCGAAGAGATGACCAAGGACGTCTTTGGTGAGAGGGTCCCTGACTAGCCTGTGGGACTCCGAAATCCTGTGGGGTGCCAGAAGTCGGCCTGGGCCTGTGACCTGGGGTGATGCGCCGGCACGGGGGTGCGCTACCGGTCTTCCGACCATCCAGAGTCTGGATGGTCGGAAGATCTGCGCTGTAGGTTCTCGATGTCGTCTCGGCCTGCCTGGGCCGCCGCCAGGTCGATGGCAACGCGCAGCAGCGCGGCCCTGCTGATGCGTTCCCCCCTGAGGCTGCGCGCCCGCCGCAGACGGCGAATCTCGTGGTCGAATACCTGGAACTCGTCCAGACGCGGCCATACACCCATATACGCTCCATTCGAGGGGAATACCCAGGTCTGAGGTGAGGATTTCCGGTGTGGGCTGGGTCGGCTGCGGGCGTGGCTGACCGCGCCGGGTGGTCGGGCCTGGCGTGACGGGGTGGCTGTTTGGTTGTGGCTATTCCTCCCGGGTAGTCAGGCACG
>NZ_UBIZ01000014.1:0-501 GCF_900465275.1 Parafrankia sp. Ea1.12
CTCTTCGGCCGTTCGTCGGCGTCAAAGGACATCGAGTTGCTCGTGCTGCGGCATGAGGTCGCGGTGCTGCGCCGCACCCAGCCCAAGCCCCGGTGGGACTGGGCGGACCGGGCGGTCCTCGCCGCTCTGATCAGGCTCCTGCCCAGAGCGCTGGGAGCGCACCGGCTGGTCACCCCCGGGGACCGTCCTGCGGTGGCACCGCCGCCTGATCACACGGAAGTGGACCCACCCGCAGCGGACGGGACGGCCACCGATCAGCCAGGAGATCGCCACGCTGATCGAGCGGCTCGCGACCGAGAACCCGACGTGGGGCTACCAGCGAATCCAGGGCGAGCTCCTCAAACTCGGCCACCGGGTGAGCGCATCCACGATCCGCCGGGTCCTGAAGACCCTCAGGTTGCCACCGGCTCCGAAACGGCAGACCGACACGACATGGCGACAGTTCCTGCGCACGCAGGCAGCGACCATGCTGGCCGTGGACTTTTTCCACGTGGACTTCGC
>NZ_UBIZ01000281.1:0-4442 GCF_900465275.1 Parafrankia sp. Ea1.12
ATATATGTGTCGCAGTACGATTCGCTCGAATCGTGCAGGGAATCCGGACGGTGGCCAGACCGGCGAGATCCGGCGGCTGCTTGGCGATCGCCGTTCGCCCCCGGCCGTCGATGAGGACGGCGTTCGGCCCGGCCAGGTCGTTGATCCACACCAGGTCGCCGTCGACGGCCACCGTGAGCCGCGGTTGGTCGGCGGGCGCGGCGACCGGCACCGGATCGCCGAAGCCGCCGCGGGCGATGTCGTAGTCGAGCACCACGCCGAGCGCGGAGTCCGGCACGTACCCGTGACCGGCATGGACCACCGGTGTGCCGAGCTGGCCCGATCCGGGGATGTCCGGGATGGCCACCGTGGTCACCAAGCCCTGATCGACGTCCACGAGGAACAGGCGGCGGGTGGCCGGGTCGAGGAGGGGCACGGGGCCGCCGTCCGTGCGCGGCGGCGCCAGCAGGCCGGGGAGCGGTCCGCTGGTCGGGCCGGCGGGCGGCAGGGCGATCACGCGGCCCGTGTCGGGGGCGGTGACGGTGGCGGCGGTGGTGTCCACGGCGAGCGGGTGCCCGCCCGCGAGGACCACGTCGACGGCGTTGCCGGGCGGGGCGACCGGGTGCGGCGGCTCGGCGGCGCCGTCCCGCAGGGCGACGACTGTGCCCGCGGACCGGACCGGCACCCACAGGGTTCCGTCGTCGGTCAGCGCCGCGCGCCCCAGCGGCGGCGGGAGCTCCAGGACGGGGCCGGCGCCGGCGAGGTCGTCGCGGGTGAGCCGCCGGACCCGCCCGGACGCCGGGTCGACCGCGTAGGCCGCCGTCGCCGAGGTGACGATCGTCACCCCGGGTCCCAGATCCGCCGAGCGGACGGAGGCCAGCCGGGCAGGGTCGACCAGGTGCACCTGGCCCGAACCGGGGTCGGCCACGAGGACCGCCGCGCCGGTGCGGGCGACAGTCAGGTCACGTCCGACGGCGCCGGGCACGGTGACCGCGGCGTCGGCCCGCCCGGCTGGTCCGCTCAGGTGGGTGAGGGTGCCCGTGCTGGTGGTGGCCAGCCACACGCCGCCGTCGGTGAGCTCGAGCTCGGTGGGTGCGGCCCCGCGACCGGTCGCGACGAGGGCCGCCGCGGCGCAGAGGAACAGCACGCCCAGCCCGGCGCGGGCACGCCCACCGCGTGCCGGCCTGAGGAACCGCCACGCGAACTGCCGAGAGGGCCGCCACGGGAGGCGCCGCCAACTGCCGGGAATCGTGGACCTCCAGGGGCGTCGCGGCTCCGCGGGCGGTTCGCCGCGGGCGGATCTTCCCGGGCGGCGAACCGCCCGGTCCGGGCGGTTCGGGCTCGGGGCGTGGCTGGTTGGTGCGTCGGGGCTGCGATCGGGGCTGCCGAGGCCTCCGCCCGGCTGGAGGGTGACCGGGCGGAGGCCGGCGACGGGTCGCCAGGCACGACCAGAAGACACAATCAGACACAACTGATGGTTGTTGTCGAATTGTGTTTCCGTCGTGACATGGATCGGGCGTGCGTAGCCCCCGGAGGCCCGCGGCCCTCGAGGTGACCCGTCAACAGGTCTGACGCGCTGCAGCCTCGACTGGTTGCGACAGGATTTGGTCGAAGCGTGACATCTGTCGCCGGATGTGGCCGGATCGTTCCTCGGTGACCTGCGGGTGTGCGCCCGCGCGCGCGAGGGCGACGTAACCCTCGTCACGATTCCCACAATAGTTTCCGGACGGAGGACAACGAATCAGGCGACTCGGTCGTCTACTGCATCGGAACGGTTCGCTCCGTGGCAGCGACGCCGCGGTAAAGGTCGCCAGCGGCACCGCCAGGTGGTGCTGGCCGGTGGTGCCGGTGGGCACTGGCGGCCAATCGCGGGAGGCGCGCCAGGAGCCGAGCCGTTCCCGGGCGGCACCCCCCGCCGCCCGCGGCGGGCCGCGCCGGTCGCTCCCCCTCGACCAGCGCGGCCCGCCACATCACGCAGGCCTCACCAGCAGGAGGTTCGGCATGACGGTCGAGGCGGATCGGGGCATCCCGTTCGCGGTCGCGTTCGACGACGTGGTGGCGAACGTCGAGCGGGTGATCCGCGGCAAGCGCACCGCTGTCGAGCTCGCGGTGATCTGCCTGTTCGCCGAGGGCCACCTGCTGGTCGAGGACGTCCCCGGCCTGGGCAAGACGACGCTCGCCCGCAGCCTCGCCGCCTCGGTGAACGCGGGCTGCCACCGCATCCAGTTCACCCCCGACCTGCTGCCCGCGGACATCACCGGGACCAACGTCTTCAACCAGCGGGCCGCCGAGTTCGCGTTCCGCCCGGGCCCCGTCTTCGCGAACCTCGTCATCGCCGACGAGATCAACCGCGCGTCGCCGAAGACCCAGTCCGCCCTGCTCGAGGTCATGGAGGAGCAGCGCGTCACCGTCGACGGGACCCGCTACCCCGTCCCGCTGCCCTTCATGGTCATCGCCACCCAGAACCCGGTCGACATGGACGGCACGTACGCCCTCCCCGAGGCGCAGCTCGACCGCTTCCTGATGCGGCTGCGCATCGGCTACCCCACGCTCGACGCCGAGCTGGAGATCCTCGAGGGGCGCCAGGTCGGCCGCCGCGTCGAGGACCTCCGCCCGGTGATGCGCGCCGAGGACGTCGTCGCCCACGCCGAGCGCACCCTGGCCGTGCACGTGGCCTCGGCGGTGCGCCGCTACGTCGTGCAGGTTGTCGCCGCCACCCGGACCAGGCACGACGTACTGCGGCTGGGCGCGAGCCCGCGCGGCAGCGTGGCGCTGCTGCGCGCGGTCCAGGTCCGCGCCGCCTCGGCTGGGCGTGCCTTCGCCACCCCCGACGATGTCAAGGCGCTCGCCGGTCCGGTGCTCGCCCACCGGCTCGTGCTCAGTCCGGAGGCCGAGCTGCGCCGGGTCACCGCCGAGGACGTCGTCGCCGAGGTCCTGGACGCGGTCCCCTCGCCCCGTCGCCTCGTGGGCGCGTGAGCGAGCCGACCCCCCGGACGCTGCCGGGGTTCACGCCCGCCGCCTGGGGACTGCTCGCCGTGACGGCCGCCTGTGCCCTCGGGGCGGTGCTCCTGCGCTACGCGGAGCTCGCCGCCTTCGCCGGTGCCGGCGCGGCGGCGCTGTTCACCGCGGTGGCAGCGGTGGCCCGTCCGCCGCGGGTCACCGTCACGACACGGGTCACCCCTGCCGCGGTCACCCGCGGGGACGACGCCGCCCTGGTCATCTCGATCGTGAACCACTCCCGCTGGACGTCTCCCCCGTTCGCCCTACGCCTGCCAGCCGAGCCGGCCCAGCCGGGCGAGGTGCCCGCCGAGCCCGCCGAGCCCGCCGAGCCCGCCGAGCCCGGCGGGTCTGTCGGGTCCGGCGGGCCCGAGATCGCCGTGGACATCCGCCCGTTGCGCGGTGGCGCCAGCCGGGAGATCGTCCTGCCGCTCGACACCGCGGCTCGGGGAGTCCGCCGGATCGGGCCCCCGCAGGTGCACCGGTCTGATCCGTTCGGGCTGGCCCACCGCCACCAGTACCTCGGCACGAGCCTCACCCTGCGGGTCCGCCCCCGCGCATACCCGCTGGTCCCACCGCCGGCCGCCCCGGCCCGTGACCCCGACGGGCAGAGCGGACGTGGCGCGTCCGGGGGGCTGATGTTCCACACCCTGCGCGAGTACACCCCCGGGGAGGACCTGCGCCTGGTGCACTGGGCCGCCAGTGCGCGCACGGGCACGCTGATGGTCCGAACGCACCTGGACCCCAGTGAGCCCGCCTCCACCGTCGTGCTGGACACCCGCCGGCGGGCCTACCCGCCCGGCCCGGTCGGGGCGGCCGTCTTCGAGGACGCCGTCGACGTCGCCGCTTCCGCGGTGCTCGCCTGCGCCCGCAACTCCTACGGCGTCCGCCTGGTCACCTCGGGCGGGGTGCGGATGACCGGTCGCCGACGCTCCACCGACGCAGAGTCCCTCCTCGACGAGCTGGCCGACGTCCGGCCGGACGAGGGCGTGACCCTGGACGTCCTGCGTACCCTGCGCCGCGGGCCCGTCGGCACCCTCGTTCTGGTGACCGGCGCGCTCGACCGGGACGCGGCGGCGGCGCTCGCCCCGGTGGCCCACGTGTTCGGCCAGGTGATCGTGCTTCGGATGGGCCCGCGCAGCGAGGCCGCCGCGCTGGCCCGGGGCCGGCGCGCCCCCGGTGACCGCCCACGCCTGCGCCCGAGCATGGAAGCGGTGGCCCGGGCCCGCGCGGAACGAGGCGGCCCGGTCGCCCCCGCCGGGCCCACCCGCTCGACGGGATCGGCGGGCGCGGCCCGTACGGCAGGTGCGACCCGCATGGCCGGTGTGGCCGGTGTGGCCGGTGCCGCTGGCGTGGCGGGGTCGGTTGGCATGGTCGGCACCGCCGGTTCGGGCCGGGTGCGGATGATCCACCTGGGCTCACCCGCCGACCTGACCGACGTCTGGCCTGCCGCGCCCCTCCCGCCC
>NZ_UBIZ01000326.1:0-3018 GCF_900465275.1 Parafrankia sp. Ea1.12
CCACCACCCCACCCACCAGCAGCACCGGCACCGGCACCGGCAAAACCGTCTTCGTCTTCCCCGGCCAAGGCACCCAATGGCCCGCCATGGCCCGCGAACTCCTCACCACCAACCCCGTCTTCACCCACCACATCCACGCCTGCGCCGACGCCCTGCACCCCCACACCACCTGGAACCTCCTCGACGTCCTCCACCAAAACCCCAACGCCCCCACCCTCGACCGCGTCGACGTCGTCCAACCCACCCTCTTCGCCGTCATGACCAGCCTCGCCCGCCTCTGGCAACACCACGGCATCCACCCCCACGCCGTCATCGGCCACAGCCAGGGCGAAATCACCGCCGCCCACATCGCCGACGCCCTCACCCTCACCGACGCCGCCAAAATCGTCACCCTGCGCGCCCAAGCCCTACGCCACCTCGCCGGCACCGGCACCATGATCTCCATCCCCCTCCCCGCCCACCAGGTCAACACGGAATACCTCGCCGCGGGATCCGGTGAGATCACCATCGCCGCGCACAACGGCCCGCACACCGTCGTCTCCGGTGAAACCGGCGCGCTGGAGGATCTTCTGGACATCCTCGCCGCCCGCGGGGTCGACGCCCGGCGCATCCCCGTCGACTACGCCTCGCACTCCCCCCAGATCGAACGGATTCGCGACGAGGTGCTGGCGGCCGCGGCCGGGGTCGTCCCGCGGCCGAGCCCGGTCGCCTTCTACTCCACGCTGACCGGCGACCTGGTGGACACCTCCCGGCTCACCGCCGACTACTGGTACGACAACCTGCGCAACCCCGTGCTGCTCACCCAGGCGCTCCAGGCCGCCCACCGCGACGGCCACGACACCTACGTCGAAGCCAGTCCGCATCCCGTCCTCAGCCCCGCCGTCGACCAGACGCTCAACGAGACGGACGCCCCGCGGCCGGTCACCGTCGTCGGCTCGTTGCGGCGCGGCGAGGGGGGCCCGCGGCGGTTCCTGACGAACCTCGCCGTCCTGCACACCCGTGGTCACGACGTGCGGTGGGACGCGGCCCCGACCCGGACGGACGGACGGAGGATCGCGCTGCCGACCTATCCGTTCCAGCGACGCTCCTTCTGGCTGACGGCGGACGAGAGCCCGGCGCCGACACCGGCCGTGACCGGACCGGACGCCGGCGATTCCGGCTTCGACGGCTTCGACGGCGCCGGAAGTGCCAGCGGCAGCGGAGTCGGCACGCCCGGCACCCGTCTGGACGGGCTTTCGGCCACACAGCGCCGCGAGGGACTGCTCGAGACCGTGCGCGGCTGCGCGGCCGCCGTACTGGGACACCCGGGGACGGCCGCCGTCGATCCGGACCTCACCTTCAAGGACCTGGGCGTCGACTCCCTCGGGGCGGTCGAGTTCCGCGACCGGCTGGCGGCGGCGCTGGGACGGCGGCTCTCCCCGACGCTCACCTTCGACCATCCGACCCCGCGGCGGGTGGCGGAGCACGTCGACGCACTCGTCGCGCCGACGTCCGGCGGCCGCGCGGACGGCACCGACCGGTCGCCGCGACCGGCCGCGGACGAACCGATCGCGATCGTCGGCATCGCCGGGCGGTGGCCGGGCGGCGCGGACAGCCCGGAGAAACTGTGGGAGCTGGTCGTGGACGGCCGCGACGCCATCGGCCCCTTCCCGACGAACCGTGGTTGGGAGCGCGCCGACACCGACGCCTGCCACGTGCGCGCCGGTGGCTTCCTCTACGACGCCGACGAGTTCGATCCCGACTTCTTCGGCATCTCCCCCCGCGAGGCCGCGGCGATGGACCCGCAGCAACGCCTGCTGCTGGAGACCTCCTGGGAGGTCCTGGAGCGGGCGGGCATCGATCCGGCGACGCTGCGCGGCAGCCGCACCGGGGTGTTCGTCGGGACCATGCCGCAGGAGTACGGCCCCAGGCTGCACGAGGCCGCGGCCGGGCACGAGGGCTACCTCCTCACCGGCAACACCACGTCGGTCGCCTCCGGCCGGCTCGCCTACGTGCTCGGGTTGGAGGGGCCGGCGCTCACTGTGGACACCGCCTGCTCGTCGTCGCTGGTGGCGACCCATCTGGCCGTGCAGGCGCTGCGCGGCGGCGAGTGCGCGCTGGCGATCGCCGGCGGCGTCACCGTCATGGCGACCCCGGGGATCTTCGTGGAGTTCAGTCGGCAGCGCGGGCTGGCGCCGGACGGGCGCTGCAAGCCGTTCGCGGACGCCGCCGACGGCACCGCATGGGCCGAGGGAGTCGGCCTGCTCGCCCTGGAACGGCTGTCCGACGCGCGCCGCAACGGCCACCGGGTGCTGGCGCTGATCCGGGCATCGGCGGTCAACTCCGACGGCGCGTCCAACGGGCTCACCGCACCGAACGGACCGTCCCAGCAGCGGGTGATCCGTGCGGCGCTCGCGAGCGCCGGGCTCACCCCGGCCGACGTGGACGCCGTCGAGGCGCACGGGACGGGCACCACGCTCGGCGACCCGATCGAGGCCCAGGCGCTGCTCGCCGTCTACGGCCGGGACCGGCCCGCCGACCGGCCGCTGCGGCTGGGGTCGGTCAAGTCGAACATCGGCCACACCCAGGCCGCCGCCGGCGTCGCCGGCATCACCAAAATGGTGCACGCGCTGCGCCACGGTGTTCTGCCCGCGACCCTGCACGTCGACGCGCCGTCCCGGCACGTGGACTGGGAGTCCGGCGCGGTCACCCTGCTCACCCGCACCCAGCCCTGGCCGGAGGTGGGACGTCCGCGGCGGGCGGCCGTCTCCGCGTTCGGGATCAGCGGCACCAACGCCCACCTCGTTCTGGAGCAGGCCCCGGAGGACGTGCTCGCCGCCGGCTCCGCGGGAACGACCGACGAGGTCGACGGCGCGGTACCGTCCGCGCCGGGAGACCCGGGAGACCCGTTGGATCGGCCGTCGGTGCCGCGGCCGCGCGAGCCGCGGGAGGACGCCGCGCGGGGATCGGTGCTGGCCTGGGTGTTGTCCGCGCGCACCCCCCAGGCCCTACGCGACCAGGCCCACCAACTCACCACCC
>NZ_UBIZ01000368.1:0-247 GCF_900465275.1 Parafrankia sp. Ea1.12
CGCCACCAGCCACGGTCGTACCACCCACGGTCGGCGCACCAACCGCTATGACACCGATCGGGATGCCGATGCCCCGACCAGCGACGGTCGTACCACCCACGGTCGGCGCACCAACCGCGGTACCGGCACCACCAGCCACGGTCGTGCCACCCACGGTCGGCCCACCAACCGCGGTACCCGCCCCTGCGCCGCTCGCCGACCGTCGTACCACCCACAGTCGGCCCGCCAACCGCCGTACCGGCACCAC
>NZ_UBIZ01000467.1:0-7043 GCF_900465275.1 Parafrankia sp. Ea1.12
GGCTCCGGGGCCGCGGCGGGGGCCTCGGCGGGCGCGGCCGCCGCGCCGGCACCCGCGGCGCCGTCCTCGATGACAGCCAGCTCGACGCCGACCTCGACGGTCTCGTCCTCGGCGACCTTGATCGAGCCGAGCACGCCGGAGGCCGGCGCGGGGATCTCGGTGTCGACCTTGTCGGTGCTGACCTCGAGGAGCGGCTCGTCGGCCTCGACCCGCTCGCCTTCCTTCTTCAGCCAGCGGGTGACCGTCCCCTCGGAGACGCTCTCCCCGAGGCGGGGCATCGTGACGGATACTGACATGCTGACAACGACTCCTTCGTCGCGCCCGGCGCCCTCCCCACCACACCCGGTCGGGCCGGGCGGGGCGGACGCGGGCACCGCGGGCTAGCTGTGGACGTGCCTAGCTGTGGACGTGCAGTGGCTTGCCGGCGAGAGCGAGGTGCGCCTCGCCGAGCGCCTCGGAGAGGGTCGGGTGCGGGTGGAGGAGCTGGGCCACGTCGGCGGGGTATGCCTCCCAGTTGGTGATGAGCTGGGCCTCGGCGATGAGCTCGCCGACCCGGTCGCCCACCATGTGGACGCCGACGACCGGGCCGTCCGCAGCCGAGACCACGGTCACCGCGCCCGCGGAGCGCAGGATCCGTGCCTTTCCGTTGCCCGCCAGGTGGTACGTGGCGGTGTTGATCTCCCCGTGGCGTTCCCGGGCGGCGGCCGCGGTCAGACCCACGGACGCCACCTCGGGATGGGAGTAGGTGACCCGCGGGACGTTGTCGTAGTCGACCGGTACCGGGTCGAGCCCGGCGAGCAGCTCGGCCGCGAGGATGCCCTCGGCGAACGCGACGTGGGCCAGTTGTGGCCCGGGCCGGACGTCCCCGAGGGCCGAGACCGTGGGGATGTTCGTCCGCAGGTGCGTGTCGACGAGGACATGGCCGCGGTCCGTCGAGACGCCGACCTCGTCCAGGCCGAGGCCGGCGGAAACCGGGCCGCGCCCGACCGCGACGAGCAGGAGCTCGGCGTCGACGGTGGACCCGTCCTCCAGGACGACGGTCACGCCCTGGTCGGTGGTCTTCGCGCCCGCGAGAGGCACCCCGAGGCGCAGGGCGATGCCCCGGGCGCGGAACGCGCGTTCGAGCAGCTTCGAGCTGGCCTCGTCCTCGGCCGGGACGAGATGGCCCAGCGCCTCGACGATGGTCACCTCGGCGCCGAACGAACGCCAGACCGACGCGAACTCGCAGCCGATCGCCCCGCCGCCGAGCACCACCACCGACCCCGGGACGTGCTCCAGCGCCAGCGCGTCCCCGCTGTCGATGACCGTCCGGTGGTCGAGGTCGAGGCCGGGCAGCGTTCGCGCGGCCGAGCCGGTGGCGAGCAGCACGTGCCGGGCCTCGACCACCCGGTCGCCGACGGTCACCGCGGTCGGGGACACCAGCCGGCCGGTGCCCGTGACGACCTCGATGCCCCGGGCCCGGACCAGTCCGCTCAGGCCCTTGTACAGGCCGTCGACCACCGAGTCGCGGTATGCGCCGACCCCGGCCATGTCGATGCCGTCCAGGGTGGCCCGGATGCCGAAGGTCTCGCTGGCGGCGACGGTGTCGACGACCTCCGCCGCGTGCAGCAGCGCCTTCGTCGGGATGCAGCCGCGGTGCAGGCAGGTGCCGCCGAGCTTGTCCTTCTCGATCAGGACGACCCGCAGGCCGAGCTCGGCGGCGCGCAGCGCGGCGGCGTACCCGCCGCTGCCACCCCCGAGGACGACCAGGTCGACGGGACCGGCCGCTGTGTCCGCCACGCGAGGGGTCCCTTCTTCGTCGACTTGCGGACGGGTGGGGTCACGGCCTGGCGGCGGGGAGGAGCGTGGTCGTCGTCCAGGCCGGTGAGCCCCGCCGGGGCGGCACCCGACCGCGGGACGGGCGTCCCGCCGGGTGACACGCTCCGGCCCGCCCAGTCTTTCACGACGAGGCGGTTGGACTGCGCCGACTGTGCCGCATCACGCGACGTCCGTTCGTGTCACCCGGCCTCTCACCCGGCCTCTCGCGCGGCGGCGCGCGGCGGTGGCGCCGCACGTCACGGGGTGGTGGCGGCCCTGTCCTCGGCGAGCTGGACGAGGGTGCGCACGATGGCCCCGGTACCGCCTCTGGGCGTGTAGCCGTAGGGCTCGCCGCCGTTCCAGGACGGGCCGGCGATGTCGACGTGCGCCCAGGGGATCTCCTCGGGCACGAAGGCGGCGAGGAAGTGGGCGGCGAGCAGCATGCCCGCGTCGCGGTTCCCGCCCGGCGCCACGTTCGCCAGGTCGGCGACCACCGAGTCGAGGCTCTTGCGCAGCTCCGGCGGCATCGGCATCGGCCATACCGTCTCGCCGGCGCGCCCGGCGGCGGCGACCACCGCGTCGGTCGCCTCGGAGCGGCCCATCACCCCGCTCGTGCGGGTGCCCAGCGCGACGATCTGCGCGCCGGTGAGGGTGGCGACGTCAACGACGAGCGCCGGAGTGTCCTCGGACGCGCGGGCCAGCGCGTCGCCGAGCACGAGCCGCCCCTCGGCGTCGGTGTTGAGCACCTCGACCCGCTTGCCGCCGCGCAGCGTGATCACGTCGGAGGGCCGGATGGCGTCGCCGGAGGGCATGTTCTCCGCGCACGGCATCCAGCCGGTCACGTTGAGCGCCAGGCCCAGCCGTGCGGCCGCGACGACGGCCGCGAGCACGGAGGCCGCGCCGGCCATGTCGCTCTTCATCCACTCCATGGACACCGGCGGCTTCAGCGACAGGCCGCCGGAGTCGAACGTGATGCCCTTGCCCACCAGGGCGAGGTCGGTGCCGGCCGGCTCGCCCCTGGCCGCCCCGGTGCCGGCGGCACCCTGGTAGCGCAGCCGGATCAGCCGCGGCGGGTTGGCCGAGCCCTGGCCGACACCGAGCAGGCCTCCGTAGCCGCCCTCGGCGAGCGCCTCCTCGTCGAGCACCGTCACCTCGACGCCGGCCGCGTCGCCACGCTCCACCGCGATCTCGGCCAGCCGGGCCGGCGAGAGGTGGCTCGGCGGGGTGTTCACCAGGTCCCGCACCAGCGTGACGGCCTCACCGATGATCGTCGCACGCTCCAGTGCGGCCTCGGCCGCCGCCAGGTCGGACGGGTCCTCGACCGTCAGGACCAGCTCGCGCACGGGTGCAGGCCCGTTCGGCGAGGTGCGCAGGCTGTCGAACGCGTAGGCGCCCAGCAGCGAGCCCTCGGCCGCCGCGCGCAGCGTGGACGCGGTGGGCCGCCCGGTGGCGAGCGCGAGCGTCGAGGCGACCCGGGCGGTGCCGGCGAGCGCGCGGACGGCGGCGCCGGCCGCGCGGCGCAGCGTCTCGGTGTCGGTGTCGGCGCTGGCACCGCCCGCTTCCTCACCCGCTCCGGCGGTACCGGCGGTGAACGCGGCGTGCTCCCCGACGCCGACCGCGAGCACGGTCGGGGCCTTCAGCGTCCCGAGCGTGGCGAAGCGGACGATGTCGCCGGTGGCTCCGGTCGCGCCGAGGTCGGCGAGGATCCGGGCCAGCCGGCCGCCGAGCGCCGCGTCGAGGGCGCCGGTCCCGCCGAGGGGCACCGGACCGTCGTCGCCCTTGGCCATTCCGATCACGACGGCGTCGACGTCGAGGTCGGTGAGGGCTGCGGAGGCGGCAGAGGTGACGGTCATGCTTCGAGCGTATTGGGCCCCGGGACCTGTGGCCTGGTGTGGCACCGAGGCGGTGGGCTGCCGGTGGCCGGAGGGGACAGCGGGAAATCGCCCCGTCACCGCGCCGTCATCCCGCCGGCCCGTGGCCACGTGGTCCCGTCCGGGCCGCCGCCGGCGTGCCGAAGTGACGTCCCGGGCGGCTACGCTGCCGGTATGGGAGAGCTGCGTCGGTCCCCGCTGCACGAACGGCACGTCGAGCTGGGCGCCAAGACGGCCGCCTTCGGCGGGTGGGAGATGCCGATCGAGTACGCCGGCCGGGGCGTGCTCGCCGAGCACGCGGCCGTCCGCGGCGCGGTGGGGATCTTCGACGTCAGCCACCTGGGCAAGGCCCGGGTCGCCGGCCCCGGCGCGGCCGAGTTCGTCAACACCTGCCTGACCAACGACCTGAGGCGGGTCGGCCCCGGCCAGGCGCAGTACACGCTGTGCTGCGACGAGACCGGCGGCGTCGTCGACGACCTGATCGCTTACTACTACGCCGCCGACAACGTGTTCCTCGTGCCCAACGCGGCCAACACCGCCGAGGTCGTCCGGCGGCTCGCCGCGCAGGCGCCCGCCGGCGTCGCCGTCACCGACCTGCACACCGAGTTCGCGGTGCTCGCGGTGCAGGGCCCCGCCGCGCCGGAGGTGCTGCGCAAGCTCGGCCTGCCCGCCGACGGTGCCTACATGAGCTTCGCCGACGCCGAGTGGAAGGGGCGGCCCGTCATCGTCTGCCGCTCCGGCTACACCGGCGAGGCGGGCTTCGAGCTCCTGCCGCGCTGGGCGGACGCGGTGCCGTTCTGGGACGAGCTGCTGACGGTGGTGACCGGCCTCGGTGGCCTGCCGTGTGGCCTCGGCGCCCGGGACACCCTGCGCACCGAGATGGGCTACCCGCTGCACGGCCAGGATCTCTCCCTGTCCATCAGCCCGGTGCAGGCCCGGTCGGGGTGGGCCGTCGGCTGGGACAAGCCGGCGTTCTGGGGCCGCGAGGCGCTGCTCGCCGAGCGCGCGGCGGGCCCGGCGCGGTCACTGTGGGGGCTGCGCTCGAACGACCGCGGCATCCCGCGCCCGCACATGCGGGTGAGCGGCCCGGACGGTGCCGAGCTCGGCGAGGTCACCAGCGGCACGTTCTCCCCGACCCTGCGGCAGGGCATCGGCCTTGCCCTGCTCGACCGCTCCGTGACCGCCGGCGACGAGGTGGCCGTGGACGTGCGCGGCCGCGTCTCGACGATGACGGTCGTCCGCCCGCCGTTCGTCTCCGCCTCTCCCCGATGACGCCGGCGGGCCGCGCCGACGCGAGCCGCCGGGCGGCCGGACTCCCGGGCGCCCGGCGGCCCGCCTCAGCGGGTGACGAGCGGTGTCAGCCGGTCACGCGTTCCGGCTCGGCGAAGTCCAGCAGGGCGGCGCGGTCCTCGCGCAGGACGAATCCGGCCTCGACGGTCTTGTCGGCGCTGGTGCCGTAACGCTGCTGGTAGGCCGCGCGGGTCGGGTACAGCTCGGCGACGCGGTCGGCGGGAAGTGGCGTGGTCGAGCCGAGCAGCAGGCAGATCGTCGACAGCTTCGGCCCGGGATCACCCGAGAGCACGTCGATGGGAACGTCGACGGGCGGTGTGCGGACACCACCGAGGGCGATGCCGTCCGCGTCACGGCGCACGCCCGGCAGCAGGCCTTCCGTCAGCTCGACGCGCGGCCCGGTGACCGGTGCCCGGCCGGTCTCCAGCCAGTCGGTGAGCCCCCGCAGGGCAGCCTTCGCGACCAGGTGCAGGGGACCGTTGTTGATCGGGACGCCGCAGTCGATCGAGGCCGCGTTGGCGCCGAGCAGGTGCGCGTCGGCGTGTGCGGTGCCGGCGACCTCCCACAGCCGGAAGCGGTCGCTGTCGGGCTGCCGGGCCTTGCTGGAGTTGAGGATGCCGGTCAGGTCCGACTCGGTCTGCACGTCGAACACGGGTGCCGTCTGGTCGGTGCGGAACGTCGTCGGGGAGCTGAGCAGCGCGCCGGTGAGGTCCGCCCCCTGGCCGGGCCCGACCAGGGGCAGCGCGGAGGCGCCCCGGCTGTGCACGTAGAAGCCGTCGAAGGCGGCGGTGATCGGCTGGACGCCGTTGTAGTACGTGACCATCGCGAACGCCGACTGGGACTCGCCCGCGGCGACCAGCCGCCGCGGCTGCAGGCCGTCGAGCGCGGCGCCGGCCCGGAGGCCGCGGGCGACCTGGGACAGGATGTCGAACGAGAACCCGTCGCCGGGGTGCGCCAGCGAGCCGTACCGGGCCGGATCGATCGCCTTCAGTCCCTTGCCGGCGAGCTCCGAGCCGGGGCCGGGGGCCTGCACGAGAACCTGGCCGCCGATCACGCCGATCTGCTGCGCGGACACGCCGACCCAGACATGGCCCTGCCGGGTGATCTCCTCGTGCAGGTTGGCCCACTCGGGGTCGGCGTCCACCCCGCCGCTGACGTTCAGCCATTCGACGATCACAGTGCCGCTGAACTCCGCGGCCTGAGCCGGCCGGCGTACGAGGACCCGGGTGCGGTACGAGGCGCTCCCGTCGGGTTCGAACGTCCATCGGCCGTCCTGGGGGAGCCCGCCCACGGCGCGGTAGGACGACGCCGTCCCGGCCGCCGCGTACTCGTGCTCGACGTAGCCGGCCTGGGCCAGGTCCACCGTGACGGCGGCGCCGATGAACGGGCCGTTCCCACCGGTCAGCTCCTGCGACAGGTCGGCCGCGATGTCAGGCGGAGGTCCGCCCGGGCCGCCGCCCGGCACGGTCCAGCAGGCCGGTAACGCCAGCAGCGCGAGGCCCGTGAGCACCACCGCCATCGGCGCGCGCGCCGCGCGCCGCCGGGAGGGCGGCCCGCTCCCGGCCCCGACTGCGTTGGGGATCGGTTCCCGAACATGGCTGGGACGGAGTCTCACAGGTCCTCCTCGGCCCGCGCCCGGTACTCTGCGCGGCGATGCTCGCCGACTGTGCGTCGGTGGTGGCGACCAGTGAGTCACGCAGGGGCCACGGCGGACAACGCTTCGCGAGTGGTACCGCGAGGCGCGAATCCTGCTGGGCGGGCCCCGAAAGGTCCTCCGGGAGTCAGGGCACCGATATCTACCGGTGGGTAACTTCGGGTCCGGTTCCGCGGCCGCCCGATCCGGATGATCGCTACGGGCTTTCGTCGCACTGGCACCAAGGTGCCGACCAGCCGCGGGCCGCGGCACAAGTCCGCGGAACTCCACCCGGCCGTGATGCTGAGCTACGTCCGACTTGGTACTAGTGTCCCGGTCCGGAGATTCGCGCGCAGTAGTGCCCGATCGCGTCGATGATCTGGTCGGCGGTCCTGGTCCACTTGAAGGGCCTGGCGTTCTCGTTCCAGTGACTGATCCAGTTTTCGAGGGCG
>NZ_UBIZ01000336.1:0-4713 GCF_900465275.1 Parafrankia sp. Ea1.12
CGACCGTTCCGGGCACGCACTGGCCCGCCCGGGAGCACCGGCGGGCCAGTGCGTGCCCGGAACGGTCGCGTGGTCAGCCCCCGCGTAGGTCGCGTGGTCAGCCCTCGGGTAGGCCGCACGGTCAGCCCTCGCGTAGGCCGCATGGTCGAACTGGTCGGTCGGCGGTGACGGCGTCGGTGAGGTCGGCATAAGGATCAGGGTCGGACGTCGACCTTTCCCGACCTTGTGCCCTACCTGTGCATCACCTGTGGGTACCGGCACCTAGGCCGCGCCCGCCTCGCTGGCGATCACTTCGTCGAAGTCGAAGTCCGCGTTCCAGTCCGGCCCGGCCGCCGACTCCAGGGCGACCGCGAGGATCTTGATCAGCCGGTTGTGACGCTTGGCCGCGCTGGGACTTACGACGACCATTCCGTCCACGATCTCGATGCCCGCGCACTGCTCCTCGGACCAGGAGTCGTACTGCTCCGCCGTGATCTGCTGATGCATCCAGGCAGGAGCGATCATCTCCGCAGCGATGGCGCACGTCCCCTCAGGAGACCCGGCAGGCCTGAACCCGCCACATCAGCCTAGCGCCGTCAGGCCGAGGAACTGCTCACCGAACGAGGGCGACTGCCCGACCTCCGGGTGGGACAGTGCCCCACCGGTGCATCACCTGTGAGGACGGGTCCCCGCGGCCGTCACGGCGGGATCGGCGGCGTCGGGCGCGCAGCCGTCGATGGTGCCCGGTGGGTCGAGGGCGCCCGGGTCCGGGGTGCCCGGGTCGGGGGTGTCCAGGGGTAGGACCACGGTGAAGGCGGTGCGGCCGGGGCGGCTCGCGGCCGCGACCCGTCCATGGTGTGCCTCGACCACCGCCGCCACGATGGACAGTCCGAGCCCGGTGCTGCCGGCCGCGCGGGAACGCGAACTGTCCCCCCGCGCGAAGCGCTCGAACACCTTCGGGAGCAGCGCGTCCGGGATGCCCGGCCCGTCGTCGATCACCGAGAGCACCGCGGACGGCCGGTCCGCGCCCGGCCCGTTCGCCGCGGGACCGGAAGGCCCCGGAGCGGAGGGTTCCGGCTCGACGGTCAGTCGGGCCGTCACGCGGCTGCCCGGCGGGGTGTGCGTGCGGGCGTTGGCGAGCAGGTTGGCGAGGACCTGGTGCAGCCGGGCCGGGTCGCCCGCCACGGCGACGGGCCTGCTGGGCAGGTCCAGCTCGAAGCGGTGCTCGGGCGCGGCCACGTGGGCGTCGCTGACCGCGTCCACCACGAGCCGGGAGAGGTCGACGGTCTCCTGCACGAGCGGGCGTCCGGAGTCGAGGCGGGCCAGCAGCAGCAGGTCGGAGACGAGCGCGGTCATCCGTGCGCTCTCGGACTCGACCCGGCCCATCGCGTAGGCGACGTCCGGCGGGACGGTGTCGCGGGTGCGCCTGGTGAGCTCGGCGTAGCCGCTGATCGCCGCCAGCGGTGTGCGCAGCTCGTGGCTGGCGTCGGCGAGGAACTGGCGCATCCGCGTCTCGCTCGCGTGCCGGGCGGAGAAGGCCGCGCCGATGTGGCCGAGCATCCGGTTCAGCGCCGCGCCGACCTGCCCGACCTCGGTCCGGGGGTCGGTGTCGACGTCCGGCGCCACCGCCATGAGGTCGACGGCTCCCCGGTCGAGCGGGAGCTCGGCCACCCGGCTCGCGGTCGCCGCGACCCGGTTCAGTGGCCGCAGCGTGACCCGGATGATCGCCGCGCCCGCGATGCCCGCGGCCAGCACCCCCAGCGCCGCCACGATCGCGCCGGCGATCCCGACCTCGGTCAGGGTCGTGCTGACCTCGTTCATCGGCACGCCGGTGACGAGCACCGTCTGCCCGTTGGGGTCGAAGTGGGCGATGAGGCGGTAGTCGCCCTGGTCGGCGATCGCGCGGGTGTGTTCCTGGCCGTCGAGCGGGATCTGGGCCACCACGGCGGCGTCCACGCCGGTGAGCGGCTGCACGTCGCCGTTGTCGTCGATGACGGCGACGGCGGCGCTCTCGATCAGGGAGGTCAGGTCCGGGGCCGCCGATCCCGGCGGTGGCGCGCCCCGCAGCGCCTCGCGCGCCGAGCTCTGGGTGGTGGTGTCGGGATCCCGCAGCTTGAAGACCGCGCCGAGGGTCCCCGACGGCTGACCGCGGAAGCCCAGGAACCAGTCCACCCGCTCGTCGGCGGTCAGGTCCGGCGTGGGCGGCTGGGCCAGGCTGGGAGTTCCGGCACCCCCGGGGCCGGCGTTTCCATAGCCGGGCAGCATGATCGGTCCGGCCTGGCTGGTCAGCCCCCAGCGGCGGCTCGCGTCCTCCAACCGGTCGTCGAGCTGCTGGACGAGCACCCCGCGCAACGCGACCGCCGTCACGAAGACGATCACCGTGGACATCACGGCGAGCAGCGCGAGGAGCAGCGCGAGCAGCCTGGTACGCAGCGACCAGCCGGCCGGGCCGCGCCGCCGGTGGGTGCCGGTGGTGCCCGTGGGGCCCGTGGGGCCGGCGGTGCCCGTGGGGCCCGTGGGGCCGGTCATCGTCACGGGCCCGGTCAGGTCGCCGGCCGGAGTACGTAGCCCGCGCCGCGCATTGTGTGGATCATGGCGGGGCGGCCGGCGTCGATCTTCTTGCGCAGGTAGGAGACGTACAGTTCGACGACGTTCGCCTGGCCGCCGAAGTCGTAGTTCCACACCCGGTCCAGGATCTGCGCCTTGCTCAGCACCCGGCGCGGGTTGTGCATGAAGAAGCGCAACAGCTCGAACTCGGTCGCCGTCAGGCGGATCTCGCGGCCGGCCCGGGTGACCTCGCGGCTCTCCTCGTTCATGATGAGGTCGCCGACGACCAGCACGGCGCCGTCCCAGATCGTCGAGCGGTGCAGCCGGCGCAGCAGCCCGCGCAGGCGCGCGACGAGCTCCTCCAGGCTGAACGGCTTGGTGACGTAGTCGTCGCCGCCGGCGGTGAGGCCGGCCACCCGGTCCTCGACGGCGTCGCGGGCGGTGAGGAACAGCACCGGTACCTCGGGGCTGTCCGCGCGCAGCTTGCGCAGCACCTCGAGGCCGTCCATGTCGGGCAGCATGATGTCGAGGACCACCGCGTCCGGCCGGAAGTCGCGGGCTACGCGCAGCGCGCCGCGCCCGTCCTGCGCGGTGCGCACTTCCCAGCCCTCGTAACGCAGGGCCATGGACAGCAGCTCCGACAGCGTGTTCTCGTCGTCGACGACCAGAATGCGGGGGCTCGACGGCTGCATTCCGTCAGCATGGAATGCATTCCTGTGGGCTTCCTGAACATCTCCTGTGGGTTGGCTGTGCGCCCGCGCGGGCGACGCGGTGGCCGGCCCGCTGCGGTGGGCACATAACCAGCGCTCAGCGTCGTCACAGGCTGCGCACAGGTTATCGGCGAAATCTCCTCCCGACGGCGGCGACCGACCCGCCGGGACGAGGAGTTCGGACATGAGCCACGTCGGGCCCGACGACCCGCCCGAGTCCTCGCCGTCGAGCGGGGCGCCCCCGTCACCGGCGGGAGGGAATCCCCAGCCGCCGTCGACGAACGGGCCGCCGCAGGCGGGCACATGGCCGGCGCCGCAGGCGACCGGGAGCCACGCGGCTGGAAGCGGGGCTTCCCAAACGCCCGGCTGGACCGGGTCGCCGGCCTGGAGCGGGCCGCCGCCGCCGTCGCCGGGGCCGGGGTCGGGGTCGGGGTCGGCCCCGGGCGAGGCCTCGTCCCGGGCGGCTGCCTCTCCCGGCGCGCCGGTGCCCGGCGTGAGCCCGCCGCCGCGGGTGGCCTCGGGTGCGCTGCCCCGGTGGAGCCTGGGCCGGACGGCCGTGGCCGGAGCCATCGCGCTCGCTCTCGCCGTCGGCGCGGCGGCCGCGGTCAACGCCAGCAGCCTCGGCTCGGACGGAGCCGGCGGCGGCCCCGGCGGCCTGCGCGGCGGGCCGTTCCAGGCCATGAACCCGGCCGGATCGGCGGTGACGGCGGGCGGCACCGGCACCGGTTCGCTGCACGGGGAGTACGTCACCGCGGACCGCTCCGGCGGCTACACGACCGTCCGGACCCAGTCCGGCGAGGTCACGACAGTGCAGCCCACCGCCGTCACGGTGCGCAGTACGGACGGCTTCACCGCGACCTACACGGTCACGGACGAAACGCTCGTGGACGGCGGCACGGGTGGGATCGGCGACGTCGACGTCGGTGACACCGTCGGGGTCACCGCGACCGTGCCCGATGACGATCCGGCCGACGGCACCCCGTCGACGGCCACCGCGACCGCGACCGCGATCGTCGAGGAGGCCACCGGCCAGGGCCAGGGGCAGACCCAGGGCCAGATTCCGAGTCAGGGCCAGGGTCAGGGCCAGAGTCAGGGCCAGCCGCCGGGCGGAGCGGGCGGCCTGACGGGGCGCGGCGGGCTGGGCGGGGGCGCGTTCCCCGGCTCGCCGCCGGGACAGGGCACGGCGTCGGGCGGGACGGACCCCACCGTCCAGGGCGGGGCCGCCCCGGTGCCGCCGTTGCCTGGTATGGCAGCCCCGCTCGCGCGGCAGACCGCCCTCGTCCCGTCAGCCACCCGGCTGGAGGGTGGGCGGGGCGGCACCGAGACCGGCACGGCCGTGGCCACCGCCGCCTAGTGTCCCGGTCCGGAGATCTGCGATCTCATGGGACCTGCGGTGTCATGGAGGTATGGCAGGTAAGCCGAGTCTGCCGCTCGTGCTCACCGGGGCCGAGCGGCGGACCCTTCAGGGGTGGGCCAG
>NZ_UBIZ01000700.1:0-1472 GCF_900465275.1 Parafrankia sp. Ea1.12
GGGGTGAGCCGTCCTGGTGGGGCGGGTTTCTCCCAGGGGCGGCGTAGGTCGCGGGTCAGGGGTCGGGCGAGGCGGAGCTGGGTGTGGGCGGCGATGATTAGCCAGGTCCAGCGGTCGGCGGCCTGCGGGGTGCGGATCTTCGGGCGGGTCCAGCCGAGGGTCTGTTTGAACAGCCGGAAGGTGTGTTCCAGGTCGAACCTGCGCAGGAATGACTGCCAGGCGCGGTCGATGTCGGCGGCGGTGGCGTTGGTGGCGGAGGTCCACAGCCAGACGGGCGTGGGGTCTCGGTCGCCGGGCAGGTGGTCGACCTGCAGGCGGATGAGGGTCCCTTCGATGATCGGCAGGTCGCCGGGGTGGTCGAGCCAGCAGGTGCGGTGGGTGAGCCGGGGGTGTAGCCGGTTCCAGCTGGTCGCGGTGGCGGTGCCGTAGCGGCTGGTGTTGGTGATGGTGGTGTGCTGCGGTTCGGGCCAGGTCGCGGGCCTGTCGAGGGCGAACTCGGGGCCGTGCTTGGGCGGACGGCCGTTGGTACCTGGCTGTCTCGGTGGTTTGGGGAGCCGCAGGACACGGTCGGAACGGATCCGGCCGAGGACCTCGACGGGCAGGTCGGCCAGGACGAACGCCAGCCGGGTCACGTCATACCCGGCGTCCATCACGATCAGGATGTTCGGGTCGCCGTCGTGCCAGTGTCCGGCTGAGGTCAGGCGGCCCACGACCGCCCGGAGCTGGTCGGCGGTCACCGCTGTGGCGTCGTCGTCGGGGCCGAGGCGCACCGCGTCCAGGACCGCGGTCCACGACGTCCGGCCGGTTTCGAGGGCGGCTACGAAGGAGTACGGCCAGCCCGGGATCAGCTGGGACTGGTTCTTCGCCCGCCCGTGCACATGGCAGAACAGCCGCTGCGCGCTGGTCGGCGCGTCCGAGCGCAGCCACGGACTGACATCGACGGCCAGCACGAGTCGTCCGTCGGCGGCCGCGGGCAGCGGAAGGTCCGCGAGCGCACGTCGCAGCCGGGCGATCTCTAATCGGCCGCTGTTCAGCCCGTCGTACAAGGCTCCGTGGCCGCGACGGTGCTCCGGGGCCAGCGTCAGGTCGACCAGCGTCCGGACCGGGCCGTCGGTGCACAGCACCGCCTCCGCCGTTTCAAACAGCGCGTCCGCTCGGCGGGTCAGGCAGTCGTAGAACTCCTGCCGGAAGCGACACAGCCGTCCCAGAGCCTCGACGCGTCCTGGTTCGTCCTGCACACTGCCCATCACGACCTTCGGCTTGATCCGGCTTCTTTGGCGAGAGCACGATCTTCCGAAGGTCGTCCCACGTCACGAGGACACGCCGACCCGCCCCACAACACCAGGTATCCATTCACGGGTCCGCGCGGCTGGTCCGCTGAGCTGGGTTGATGTGTTGGGATGACACGCTGGGGCCGTTGCTTGATCGGGTCGGCGGTCTGGTGATGATCGTGGGCTGTGGCTGACCCGTCC
>NZ_UBIZ01000446.1:0-247 GCF_900465275.1 Parafrankia sp. Ea1.12
CTGGAGAACGCCTACCTCGGCATTCACGACGCGGAAGTCGATCAGAGCTCTGCCGTTGCTACCAGCTGACGGGCTCTGAGCTGTCAGGTTGGACGGGTCCTCCGGGTGCCGAAAGTCGGCCCGGGCGCCCCTGCACTACCTCCTCGGCCTGAAGATCGACCCTCGCACCAGGCACATCCCCCTCCCGGTTCAGCCGTCCCCGGCTGATCGACCGTTCCCGCCATGGCGCCGCGCCTGCTCGCCATCT
>NZ_UBIZ01000337.1:0-29581 GCF_900465275.1 Parafrankia sp. Ea1.12
TGCAGCTCGGACCTGATGTACATGCGGTTCGGGCTGGAACGGGTCATCGGACATGAGCTGGCCGGCGTCCGCGCGGACGGAACCGGGGCCGTCGTGGAGGCGCTCTACGGGTGCATGGAATGCGACCTGTGTCTGGACGGCCGGTACAACCTGTGCCCCACCCACATCCATCGGGCACTGGGCTCCAGCGCGGACGGCGGGATGGCCGAGCAGTTCCGCGTCCCCTCGCAGCGGCTCGTCGCGCTGCCGCCCGGTCTCGACATCCGCGACGCCTCGCTCGTCGAGCCCGCGTCGGTCTCCTGGCACGCCCTCCGGCTGGCCGGCACCGGTCCGGACACCCGGCTGGCTGTCGTGGGAGCAGGTGCGCTCGGCCTGCTCGCCGCCGCCGGCGCGCGCCGCCAGGGTGCTCCCGAGGTGGACCTCGAGGCACGCCATCCGCACCAGGTCGAAGCCGGCGAGCGCCTCGGGGCCAAGGTCGGGACCACGGGCCTGTACGACGTGGTCGTGGAGGCCGCGGGAACGTCGGCCAGCCTCGCCCGCGCCGTCGACCTCGTGGCACCGGGCGGGACGGTGGTCGTCGTCGGCTTCCACATGGGCACGGTGGAGGTCAACTGGTCCCCGCTGTTCCACCGTGAGGCCCGGCTCATCCCCTCGATGAGCTACTGCCGGCACGCGAACGGGCGCGAGATGGAGGACGCGGCGGCCATGCTCGCCGACAGTCCCGAGATCGCCCGCGCGCTGATAACCCATCGGTTCCCGCTTGAGGACGCTGTCGAGGCGTTCCGGGTCGCCGCCGACCGCAAGGCCGGAGCGCTGCGGGTGGTGGTCGAACCGTGACCTCCGTGGGCATCGTGACGGGCGCCGGCCGCCACCCGTACAGGGGCGTGACCGCACCGCCGGCGACGAAGCCGCCGCTATCCTCCGACCTGTGACCGGACGCAACAGGACCCCGGACGGGCAACGCGCCGCGGACGGCGACCTGGACCGCATCGAGATCCGGATCGAGGTTGTCGACTGCTTGATCGAAGACCGTGGGCCTTGACGTTCGTCTATGCAAAGCCTTGACGCACGTCTAGGCTAAGTCGCACTCAGGTTGGAAGTGTCACGTCGGCGTCCGGTCCCGGCGCGCCGACCTGGTGATCAAAAACTGTCGGCTCTTCCCAGTGGTGACGGCCGCGCCAGGCCGTGAGCCGCTCGGCCCACGAGGATCAATCGATGTTCAGACGGCCCCGCTCCGGGGTAACCCGGATGCCTCCCAGGTCTGAAGGCCGGAGCGTCCTCCGGAGGTTCCGGTGACGCCTGCCTTAGGAGGCGCGCGTCTACTCGACAGGCTCGGGCGGATCTCGACCGATCTGCGTGTCTCGCCTACCGACCGGTGCAACCTGAGATGCGCCTACCGCATGCCGGCTGACGGCCTGGAGTGGCTGCCCACCGCGGACACGCTCACTGATGGCGAGGTGGTCCGTCTGGTCGGGATCGCGGTGGGCCAGCTCGGGGTGACCGAGGTCCGGCTCACCGGCGGCGAGCCGACGCTGCGTGCCAGCCTGCCGAAGCTGGTCGGCCGGCCTGGACCGGGTGAACGTCTCCCTCGACACGACCTCGCCGGACCGGTTCCGTGCGATCACCGCAGCTGAGCTGGTGAACCGGTGCCAGAACCAGGAGGGTGACGATGACGGAGATATCGGTTACCGACACGAGGACGGTCCGCAGCTTCTGCCGGATCTGCACGTCCGTGTGCGGCATCCTCGTCGAGACGGCTGGCGACAAGGTAGTTCGGGTACGGGGCGACCGTGACCACCCACTGTCGCGGGGATACACCTGTCCGAAGGGCCGGTCACTCCCACAGATGCACCATCATCCGGATCGCATCGAGCGTCCGCTGATGAAGGTCGACGGGGAGCTGCGGCCGACGACGTGGGAGGAGTGCCTGGACGATCTCGGCGCCCGGCTGCGAAACATCATCGAGCGGTACGGGCCCGAGTCGGTCGGTGTCTTTTTCGGGAGCGGCATCGGCATGGACGCCGCCGGTTACCGGATGGCGCAGGCCCTGCATGCCGCGATCGGCACGCCGGCGAAGTTCAGTCCCATGACCATCGACGGAACGGCCAAGGTGCTGACCGCGGATCTGGTGGGCGGTTCACCGGCTCTCAGCGGCCGGCCCGACTACGACAACGCCTCGTTCGTCCTCTTCGTCGGCAGCAACCCGGTGGTGTCCCACGGGCACACCGTCGCGATGCCGAACCCCACGGGCACCTTACGGGCGCTGCGGGAGCGGGCGGAGGTGTGGGTCATCGACCCCCGTCACACCGAGACCGCCCGCCTGGCCGGCCACCATCTCGCGCCGCGTCCCGGCACCGACTACGCGGTCCTCGCCTACCTTGTCCGTGAGATCCTCCGCGACGGCGCCGACCGCGAGGTGCTCTCCCGTCACACCCAGGGTGGCGAGATCCTGGCTGCCGCCGTTGAGCCGTTCACTCTGGAGCACGCCGCCCGAATCGCCGATGTCTCCGCCGACGAGCTGGCCGCGCTCCTCGCCGGCGTGCGACGAGCGGGGCGCGTCGCGATCGAAACCGGAACCGGCGTCACCATGGCGTCCAGCGCGAACGTCACGCAGTGGCTCGCCTGGTCACTAATGATCATCACTGGGTCGATGAACCAGCCCGGCGGCGCATGGTTCCACCCCGGCTTCAAAAACCAGCTGGAGGCCTTCAAGCTGCCGATCTCGCCGCCCGAAGGCTCGTTCGGGCCGGGCCCGCGCAGCCGCCCGGAGACACAGTCCTTTCTCGGCGAGTGGCCCTGTGCCGTTCTGGCCGACGAGATCCGCGCGGGCAACATCCGGGCGGTCCTCAATCTCGGCGGCCATCTCGTCGCGGCCTTCCCCGACACCGAGACGCTGGTTCCCGCGCTGCGGGACCTGGAGCTGTTCGCCACCATCGAGATCATCGGCAACGAGACGACGGCCCTGTCCACCCACGTCCTGCCGACCAAGGACCAGCTGGAGCGGGCCGACGTGAGCCTGTGGGACTTCCTGATACAGCGCGTCGCCGTCCAGCACACCCCTGCCGTCGTCGAACCGGTCGGGGACCGGCGTTCCGTGTGGTGGGTGCTCGCGGAACTCGGACAGCGCCTCGGTTACCAGCTCGCCGACAGCAGATCCGGGCAGGTCACCGACGACACCCTGCTCGCCGAGATCACCGCCCACGCCCGGCGCCCGTTCGGTGAGGTCGTCTCCGAAGGCTGGGTCGAGGTACCCCGCGAGATTCCCGCGCCGTGGGTGGACGGGCACGTCGAGCGGATGGGGGGATGGCGCCTCGCCCCCCGGCTGCTCGTCGACCAGCTGGCCGCGCTCCAGCCGCCCGCCCCGCTCGTCCTCACACCACGACGCCAGAAGCGCCATCTGAACTCCCAGTTCGACTACCTCGGAGAACAGCCCGAGATCATCCTGCATCCCGACGACGCGACAGCGGCCGGCGTGGTCGACAGCCAGCCGGTGACCGTCCGCTCGACCAGCGGCGAGATCACCGGGATCGCGAAGGTCGACGGCACCATCCGCCGTGGAGCGGTCTCGATACCCCATGGCCACCAGTCGGCGAACGTCAACCGGCTGACGGACAGGAGCCAGGTCGACATCGTCACCGGCATGGTCCGCTACTGCGGCATCCCGGTGAGTGTCCACCCGGCATAGGAGGTCCGGGTGCGGCCTCGCGCTCGGGTGATGGAATTCGGACAGCGGCCGCACGAGTCCGGCCGCTGTCCGCCATGGGCGAGATGATCCCGCCAGGGGGAAGGTGGTGTTTTTCGCGCCGGCAAAGGCTGCCCACGCTCGGCGCGGCCATGCGAACCGCGGACGCCGATGTGCCCTCAGACCTGGGTGCGGATGGCGCGTAGGCCCAGCATGCGGCGCGCCGTGTTCAACAGCTGGCGCCGAAGGACGTCCTTGTCGAGGTCGGCCAGCCGCGGATCCGTCGTCGCGGCCATCAGACCTCCGCTGACCATCACAGTGGTCACGAGCGCCTCGACATCCGGGTCCGGGCCGGCCAGGATCCGGTCCAGCCTGGCCACGAGATCCCGCAGAATCGGGTCCTCCCGGGTCAGGCGGCTCACGGCGGGATCAGCCCACACGACCGCGTTCAGCCGGCTGTTATTGATGATCATATCCACCACGCCCGTCAGCGCGGTGGACAACTGATCAGCCGGCCGGCGGCGGGCCTCGGCTGCCTCGGTCACCCTCCGCATCTCCTCGAGAGCCGGAGCGACCACCGCCCGGAGCAACTCCTCCTTGGCGTTGAACTGGAAGTAGACGGCCGCCTTGGTCACACCCAGCTCATCGGCGATCATCTGAATCGACGTACCGCTGACTCCGTTCCGGGCGAACAGTTCCAACGCAACGGCCAGCACTCGCTCCCGCGCCGCCCCCGCCCGCCGTTGAACTGTCACGAAACCGCCACGCCCCGCCAATCAGGTATCACGAGGCTGATGGTCAGCCCAACCAGTGAAAGCCTATCTTCCACCCGCCAAAGCCACACCGGCTCCGCGCCCTCGCGTGAACCGGAATACCGCTCAGAACATGCCATCCGCGCCCGCCCGGATCCGCTCCTCTGCCAGCGAGGCAATCAGGGCCTCGTCAGGCTGCCCATGGTGGGCGCGACCGGTGCGCGACGATTGCGCCACGTCCTCTGGACGGCTGTACCGAGGATCGTGAGGGCCGGCATGCTCACGGAATACCAGTTGACGCGGCCGTCCACCAGTAGTATTACGACACCGGCGAGGGTGCTGCCAACGAGCGAGAACCAGAGAGCACTGATCATCTCTCTGGCGATGCTGCGGTCCCGCTGTCGCTGCACCGATCGATGCAAAACACCCGTTGCCGCGTAGTTCGCCGTCCGTTCCGCTCTTCTCCGGCGGCTGCGGTGAGTAGCGGCCGTCCCGACCCAACTCGCGTACAGCTGGCGCGTCTCGTCCGATTGCAGGGCCCACTGCTCCCGGGCTTCGGCGGTGGCGTCGAGCGCGTGGGCCAGCTCGGCCGGTAGGGCGACAGCCTGGCACGGGGTGGTCACGTCACCATTTTCACCCATTCACTCTCACGTGACCTTGCGAGAGACGGATTCGGCCGCGCGGAACGTCGACCGAACTGACGGCGTGCTCCGACGATGACTGCTCAGAGCGCGCCCTCGCTCAGGACATCCGCCGGGACCAGATTTCTGGGCAGCATTCGAAGAGATACCATGGATTTGCCCCCTGGCTGCGCGCCTCTCCGAGACACGCCCCCCGCAGGCCCTTTGGCCCGGCCGGCGGATCATAGCCACCGGTGTCCCTCAAGGCCAGATCCGGTAGGTGTGTCCGTTGTCGGGTCCGACCGGGGGTCCGTGTCGCGGCTCAGGAGCCGGGCGGGCTTGTCCGTTCGAAGCGCGCGAAGATCCCGGCGCTGATGGAACCGCCCTCGGGGACGTCGAAGGTGGAGAATCGCCTTCTCCGTGACCCCTGGCCCAGCAGGAAACCGGTGATCGTCACCCGGTACTCGACGTCGTCGACGTACACCAGGTCGTTCTCGTGGACCTTCGGGAGCTGGACCACGTCGTTCGGGTGCGCGCCCTGGTTCGGTGTCTCCTCGTGGCGGAAACGCAGGGTGAAGTCGTGCTCCATCTCCTCGTCCTCGAAGTACACGTTGACCGTGAGGTACACCCAGAACTGCCAGTGGGTCGGTAGCTGGATTGTCTGGTTGTGGTGGGTGAGCCTGCCCAGCAGGAAGTCCGTGCCATCGAGGAGCGCATCGGTGGTGTAACCCTCGAAGTCATAGCCGCTCTTGCTGCCGCCGTCGAGGGGTTCGCCCCAGCGGACCTCGCTCTTGCTGTCACTCTCCTGGCTGAACGTCAGGCCCGGCAGATCGTCCACGCTGACGCGCGTCCAGGTGCCATTGGTCATGACTGTGCCCACAGTAGAACTACTCCGTTCCCCCGGCTGCACCGAACGAGTGCCCTGTCGTGCGGGGAGTCGAATTCGGGAGCGTATCCCTCCGCGCGACCACAAGAGCATTGCACAGAGGAAGGGGTCGGGTGCGGAGAATATCAATAGTGCCAGGTGAACGGCATGGCTGGTGCGTTAAGTAGCGGCTGACCTGCTATTCGGTGTTGATCTGGCGGTCGAGGTCGTGGCCGGGTTCATGGCGATGTGGCGCGTGCTGCTGGAACGGTCATGCTTCGGCGCAGGCTGCTCGGTGCTGGCGGTGACGGTGTCCGCCGACTGACCGTCCCGACCCCTACAGCCGAGGGGTTGTTCCCCCACGCCGGCCAAGGTGACACTCGACGTCCGGGCCGTATACGCCGGAGCCGTATCGAGAACGTCGGGTCCGGCCACTGCGAGTCCTACTGGGAACGTGAGTGCCGGGTGGAGGACCTGCTGCTGTTCCGGGACGTCGCCCGGTCGGAGGCGGGCGCGGCCACGTTGTAAGCGGTCACCGACGACCAGCCCGCACGCAGCACCCGGTGGCGCGAGTTCATCGCCCCGCAGGGCTACGGCGACGAGCTGCGGGCCGCCTTCCGCCTCGGCGGAACGACCTGGGGTGTCGTCGACCTGATGCGCGATCGCAGCCGGGCGCCGTTCACGCCCGCGAAGGTCAAGTTCGTCCGCGCGATCGCACCGGCCGTCGGAGCCGCGTTGCGGGCGCTCGCCACCCGCGAGGCGGCCATGAGCTCCAGTCGCCTCGCGGACGGCGGGCCGGGAATCGCGCTGTACGACGACGCGGGCACGCTGCTCTCCCTCGACGGGCAGGCGGAACTGCTGTTCGCCGAGCACTACGGCCCCGTCGTCCACGCTCCCGATGCCCCGGTCGCCCACGTCGAGTACTGACCCGGTCACGCAGGCGCACCATCTTTCGTATAGCTGCCATGCCGGATTCTGTCGCGAGGAGGGATTCGCGCGGCTGAAATGCTGCGGCGGGCTTCTTCGAGATCATCCGCGCAGGCGATCCCCGATCGCACCGGCGCTTCGTCGCTCGCGGCCGGGGTCGATCAATCATCAGACGTTATCGTGGCTAGGACAGTCATCCCGGCGTCCGTTCGCCTCACCGGCGCGTCGACCGCATCCGTGGACATGACCCCATCTGCGTCTTTGGAATAGTGCTGATCATCAAGGCTGGAACCACCGTGAAATAGCCTAACTTTTCACACTGCTTGATCATGGGCGCTGCTGGCGCGAAACGCCGACGGTGATCGGTCGTCGGCAGGTGCCTGGAGGAAAGCCACGTCACAAGTCCACTGTCGGATGATCGGAGAACCTGAACCCCCAACGCATATAACGTGTGCTGGCTACTTCGAGAAGGCGGGTGTCAGTGCAGGTCGATGTCCAGAGTCAGGGCGGTTCGCCGGGGCCTGTTCCCGACCGGTTCCTCACGTCGAGCGAACAGATCCTGGCCGCCTCCGATCGGCCAGATGCGCCGCTGACCTGCGGTTTTCTCGTGCAGTTCGAAGGCAAGCTGGATGCGGCGCGGCTTCGGTGCGCCGTGCGTGAGGCGAGTCGCCGGCATCCCATGATGCGGGCGGCCCTCTATGGCGCGCGCCAGTACGCGTGGCGGTTCGGCACCGAACCGCCGGCAGGCTCCGTCGGGCTGGTCGAAGACGGAAGTAGCGGCTGGGACGTCCATGAGATGATGGTGTCGGGCCGCTTCGACCTGCATGCCCATCCACCGCTGCGGATCGCGTTGGTCCGTGGACCGGACGGCGACCAGCTTTCCCTCGTCGCGCACCACCTCGCGGTCGACGGCATGGGTCTTACCGCGATTTTGTCCGACATCATTGCCGAGTACCGGCTGGTGGAAGCGGCCACGGTCACCGCGGGGCCTGTCGACACCCATGTCGGGCTGCCCGCCGGGGTGCCACCGGGCGCGAAGGCGGCCGTGGCCGGCTGGACCGCCTTCACCCGACGCTCCGGCCGGCACATCACGCCCATGGGGACCGGGCGGGACACCGGTTACGGCTATCAGCCGTTGACCCTGCCGGTGCCCGGCCGAGTGCTGCTCGGCTCCGGGCGGCGAATCACCGTGAATGATCTTCTGATGGCCGCGACCCACCTCACCATCGACCGGTGGAATCGTCAACGCGGCGGGGAATCCGGAACGCTGCGCATCAGGATGCCGATCAGTCTGGGAAACGCGGCCGAGGTGGGTGGCAACAACACCGGTCAGGCGTTGGTGGTCACCGAACCGGCGGACCGGGCGGATCTGGCGAGGCTGGCCGCCCGCGTCGTGGACCAGACGGAACGCGCGAAGCAGGCGGCGGCCGCCCCTCCCATCGCGGGTGTGGCGGGCAAGGTCGGTATGGTCGCGACCGAGTTGATTCCCGGCCCATGGCGAGTCCCGTTGCTGCGGTGGGGGGTGCGGGCGGCGCGCCCGCTCATCACGCCCGCTGCCGCCGTCAGTAACATCGGCTCGCTTTCCAGCCTGGGCTCCGACGAGCCGAAGATATCCTCGGTCTATTTCACCGGTACCGTCGGCATGCCCCAGGGGCTGCTTATCTGCGTGGCCGGTTACGGTAACAACATCCACGTTACTTTCGGGTATCACCGGCACCTCTTCGGGCGCGAAGCCGCCTCGGCGTTCGCGAATCTTTTCCGGACGGCCTTCGGTGAGCTGACCCGCATCGGGTCGGCCATATAAGACGAGAGCTGCACCGACCACGCGGCGGAATCTGCACCCCGCGGTGTGCGTGCGCGCGGGGCAGCTCTGGATCGGGGCGACGGAGGGCGGGTTCTGGCGTTGCGCCGACCTGGACGGGTCGGGACCGAGCCCACTGGCATGGTGGCCGGCCTGGGGTGCCCAGCTGGTCCGCGTCGGCCTACGCGCGGCGATATGGCGTGGGTGGGGTCCTACCGACTCTGAGCCGGGGGTGTTACCTGACGCGAGGACGTCTCCCCGCGGCTGATCATGGCCTTGCTTTCGGCGATGACCTCCGCTGCGTGGCGCTCGATGGCCTCCGCGTCCAGTCCGAGCGCCTTGCCGATGTGCACCGACCACACCTCGGAGCGGAGGTTGGTCTCGAAGTCGAGATCAGCCCGGATGTCCTCCCGCGCGGCCTGCCGGTTCTGGCTGATCATCACGAACGTCGACAGGAAGATCGCTTCGAGGCTGACGATCATCGTGAGCAGGCCGAACGGGTAGGGGTCGAAGACGGCCGCGTCCCCGAACGCCCCCTTGTTCAGGAGGATCCAGATCATGAACCACGCGGCGTGCAGGTAGACGAAGGGCATTGACCCGGCGAATGCCGTGATCGCGTCCGAGACCCTGTCCTGGGACGTCCGTGCGCGAGCGGCCAGGGCCCGCTCGTTGCGGACCCGGGGATGTGGGCGCGGCCGAGGATGCGGCGGCTGCGGGAGGGCTGTGGGCCGGGGAGCTGCGGGCTGGTCGGGAAGGGTGCTCACGCCCCAATCCTGCGCCTGCGGTGCCGCTGCCCTCGGCGTCTCATCTCCGAGGACTGTCCGGACGGCACGAACTCATCGGTGTGCGCCCTCGGCCGGGGTGCGCCTGTCCGACCTCGGTTCTCGCCGAGGTACCCGATCCAAGGTCCTATGGCCTGAATTCCGGAAGGCGGCCGCGGCGTCCATCCCTGGTGTCTAAGGTGCGAAGTGGAAGTTCTACGACTCGTAGTAGATGAGGTCTGGGGTGGAGACGTGGCGCACATCCTCGGGGACGAACTGACGATGCGTCGATGGGCATGGCGGCTGGTGCCGCCGGCGGTTGCGCTGGTGGCCGGCCTGGGAGCGAGCGGGTGCTCGATCGGTGCCGACGCGGCGGACGGCTCGGCGGAGGGCCGCTGGGCGGTGCGGTCGGCCGACGATCAGGACCTCACTCCACCAGGTGAGCGCAAGCCGTCGCCCGTGATGACCGGCCAGACGCTCACCGGCGAGAACCTGGAGCTGTCATCGCTGCGTGGCCGGATCGTCGTGGTCAACTTCTGGGCGTCCTGGTGCCCGCCGTGCCGGGCCGAGACACCGGCCCTGGTCATGCTTGCGGGGAGGTATCCGCAGGTCGCCTTCGTCGGCGTGAACGAGAAGGAGCCGGCCACCGTGGCGCAGGGCTTCGTGCGCCACAACGAGGTCGCCTACCCCAACATCATCGACCGCTACGGCACACTGGCCGCGCGCTGGCCGGGGGTGCCCGGCCTGCCCACGACGTTCGTGCTCGACGCCAGGGGACGGATCGCCACCCGTGTCGTCGGCGGAGTGACCGCCGAGTCCCTGGGTGGTCTCCTCGATCGGCTGGCTGTCGAGAGGTAGCCGCGCCCCGGGTGTCCGGCGGTCAGAGCCTGTGCCTGGTGCCGCACCACTGCTGCCTGCCGTCGGGACCGGGAATGACCTCGTAGCCCGTTCCCGTCGCGTTCACCTCGGCGAAGGTCAGGCAGGTGGACGGACTTCCCCGGTTGGTGCTGAGGTCGAGGCCACCGGGCATGAGCCCGGCCGCATCGTAATCTGTGACAGACCGGAGCCTCGAGTGGAACCCGGCCCTGGTCGGGCATGGGCCCGCGACGGCCAGGCCGCGCAGCAGCATGTCTGCCGCCACGTAGGAGTTGAGGACCGTGACCTGGTCCGGATCCGAGGTCTGCGATGCGTATCGCAACATCGTCTCGCGGAAACGCGCCAGGTCGGGAGAGTCCGAATCCCAGGATATGTGGTCGAAGAACGCCGTCGCGCCGGCCAGTTCCACTCCCGCGTCGGCGAGAAGGCTCTTGTCGTATGCAACCGCGGACAGAACCACCTTGTAGGCGACGTGGGCCGCTCGGGACGCGCGCAGGATCTCGCGCAGGCCGTCGATCGGTGTCTGGACGACGAGAACGTCGGCCTGGCTCTCCGCGATCCTGGCGACCACCTGCTCGGAGGAGCTCTGGCCCACGGTGTAGGAGAGGCGCGCCACCGGCGTGACGCCCCGAGTGGTCATGCTCGAGATCACCTGGTCGCTGAGCGCCTCCGAGGACGCCGACAGGGACTGTTCCACCACGGCCACCCGGGTTCCCCCCTGGGCTCGGGCGAACTCGCCCAGGGTGGTCACGAAGCCGCCGGAGGAAAAGAGGTAGTCGGGTGCGAACATGTTGTCGAAGTCGTTCCACACCGCCTCGGCGGCGAGGCCGACGACCGGGACATCCGCACCCGCCAGGTAGCGGGCCGAGCCCGAGGCGGCCGTCGTGAGCTCGGCGACGGCGAAGACGCCGTCACGCTCCACGAGCCTGCGTGCGACGACCTCGTTCGTCGCAGGGTTACCTCCGTCGTCGACCCAGACGATCTTGATCATGCGGCCGTGCACACCGCCGGCAGCGTTCGCCAGAGCGACGCGAGCCTCGAATCCACTGCGGGCGGCCATGAACACCGAGCTCAGCGGGCCGGTGTCGGGATAGATCAGACCGATTCGCACCTGACTGTCGGTGACTCCCGGCGTCGCACAGGGCACGGAGGCGGCGTCCGGGGCGCGACCGGAGTCGCATCCGGCGCCCGCCAGCAGCAGGACCGCCGCCGCTGTCGCCGCGGCGGCGCGACGGTGCCGTCGGCGGACGGCAGACGGCCGGCTCACGTGCCTAAGATCTCTAACCGCACCGAGCGCGGCCGCCTCGAGACCTGGAACCCAGGCCTACCGCCAGGATGAGCATTACCTGCGGGACGCTGATCACAACCGAAAACGGTCGTGCTCGAAATTGTTCTACACCGCATAGTGCCAGTTCCTTTCTGAATCAACGGACTTGACTCAGACCAGGCCCGGCATCTGGCCCCCGCGGCGGACGAGCTATGTGTCGCTGTCGGTCCGCTCCGGCCCCTGCTCGACCAGGTCTTCGATCTGTCGTCTGATGAAATCGTCGACAACTTCGCCGTCAGACTCGACGCCCAGCTCCGCGTCGATCGCCATGATCTGGGTGATGCCGATCATGACCAGTCGGGCCACCAGCGGCGGGCAACGTTCCGGCGGGACGCCGAGGTCCGCCAGGGCGGCCGTGAATGCCGCGAGCTGCACCTCGCGGTAGCTCCGGTAGTACTCGGTGAGGACTACCCGGATCGCCTTGCGGTGGTTGGCCAGCGCCATGAACTCGAGATTGAACCTGGGCGTCGTCATGCCCGTGTCGCGTAGGTCCCACAGCTGCCGCAGCGTGGGCCGGCTCTGGAGCGCCGCTCGGAAGAGCTCCAGGCCGACGTCCGCGCGGCGGCGGAAGACCTCCAGAAAAAGATCGTCCATTGTGCGGAAGTAATAGTGCACCAGCTGGGGTGTGAGCCCGGCCCGGGCGCCGACGCGACGTGAGGTGACCGCGGCGTAGCCCTCCTCCAGCATCAGTTGCTCCGCCGCGTCGAGCAGCTGGTCGCGGGTGCTCGACGTAGCTGAACCAGCTTGGCGTTGGCTGACCATCTCCCTGTCATATCCCACCCGGGGCCGCTGGTCGCGAACCCGGCCTGTCGACATTTTAGATCAAATATACATTCCACCGTTCACGCCGATGACCTGACCGGTGATGTAGTCGGCCCCCTCGGAGCACAGGAACGAACAGGCCGCCGCGATGTCCTGGGGGGTGCCGGCACGGCCGAGCGGCACCATGGTCGCGACCACGTCGATGCCGGGGATGTCGCCGTTGGCTTCCCCCTGCCGGGCCATCGGAGTGTCGACGAGGGTCGGCGGGATGGTGTTGGCGGTGATGCCGTGGCCGGCGAGCTCGACAGCCAGGGATTTCGTGAGGGCGATGACGCCACCCTTGGACGCGGTGTAGTGCGCCAGGTTCGGCGCGCCGGACTGGGCGCTCGACGAGGAGATCGTGACGATACGGCCCCAGCCCGCGGCGATCATGTCGGGTACGGCGGCCTGCACGCAGCTGAACGTCCCGGTGAGATTGACGGCGATGATGCGGTTCCAGACGTCCGCGGTGATGCTGAGCAGCGGATTGAAGGACTCGATGCCGGCGCTCGTGACCAGGATCTCCACGGGCCCGAGCTGGGCGCGGACCTGCTCGAAGGCGGCATCGACGGATTCGCGGTCGGCGACGTCGGCCTCGACGGCCAACACTTTTCCGATGGCGGCGAGCTCGGTGGCCGCCGCCCGGGCCGCCCGGCCGTCGCGGTCCAGGACGGCGACGCGGTGGCCGTCGGCGAGGAACAGTCGGGCCACACCGAGACCGATACCGGACGCCCCGCCGGTGACGACGGCGACGCGGGTCATCGGGCCGACTCGACGGAGGTGAACTCCAGGTGCAGGTTGGTCAGGCCGCGCAGGATCCAGGTCGGTTCGTAGTCGAAGCGCCGTGCGTCCGGCGGGCCGTGGTGCTCCTCGGAGATCCGGATGTCCCTGGTCCGGTCGAGGATCCGCTCCAGGCTGATGCGACCCTCGACGCGGGCGAGGGGGCCGCCGGGGCAGGAGTGGATTCCGCGTCCGAAGGCGATGTGCTGGCGGACGTTGCGGCGGGAGATGCGGAACTCCGCCGGGCATTCGAACTGGCGCGGATCCCGATTGGCCGCGCCGTTGAGGAGCATGACCGGGGTGCCCGCCGGCACCTCGACGTCACCGATGGTCGTCGTCCGCCTGGCCAGGCGGAAGTCGGCTTTCACCGGGCTTTCGACCCGCAGCGTCTCCTCGATGAGGTCCGGGATGCGCTCGCGGTGCTCCCGGATCTCCTCCTGGAGGCCCGGGTTCTCCGCGATGAACTTCAGCGCGGCGCCGAGCAGGCGCGCCGTCGTCTCCTGCCCGGCGGCGAACAGGAAGGTGGCCGCCCGCACCACGGAGATCACCTCGGGCGTCGTCCCGTCCGGGTAGGTTGCCGCCGCCATCTGGGTCAGCACGTCGTTGCGCGGCTCGTGCCGCCTGCTCTCGATGTAGCGGGCGAACCAGGCGTCGAGCCAGCCGAGCGCGTTCAGCTCGCCGTCGGTCTGTTCGCCGGCGCCGATCTGGCCGGGGCTGACGGTCAGCCCGAATCCCTCGCGGAACCGCTGGTGGTCGGACTCCGGAACGCCCAGGACGTCGGCCACCGCCAGCATGGAGAAGGGCTGTGCGTACGCCCGGATGAACTCGCACCGGCCGTCCGCGATGAACTCGTCGAGCTGCTGGTCGGCCAGACGCCAGATGAACGCCTCGTTCTCCTGGAGACGTTTCGGGGTGAGCATGCGCATGACCAGTGCCCGCTCGCGGGTGTGCATGGGGGGGTCCATCGTGACCATGTGCTCGTTCATCGGCAGCTGGTCGCGGTGGCGGTCGATGATGGCCCCGACCTCGTCGCCCTCCAACGGGACCGGGAATGTCGCGAACGGGCCCACGACCGAGTTGCACGACGAGAACGTTTCGACGTCGCGGTAAACTTCGTGCGCCTCGTCGTAACCGGTGACCGCCACCACTCCGAGATGCGGTAAAGGCAGCACCGGGCACACCGAGCGCAGCTCGTCGAAATAGGGGTACGGGTTCTCGGCGAGTGACTCGTCATTGAAGAAGTCGGTCGTCGTCCAGTCGGTCAACCTGCGTCCCTTCCAAAGGGTGGGAGCGGACGGCACACGGCGTATTTGGCAGTCGCTCAAACGTCTTGGGCAGATGTCTAACACACGCCGGTCGGCGGCGGCAAGTGTGTATCCGTGGAAGGCTCGGCCCAGCGCTGAAGTCGCAGGTCCGGCGGAATGCCGGATCGGGCGTTCACCTGGGGCGAGTCGGTGCCGAGGAGAGCGCCGCGGCGGCCCGCGATCAGCGGGGGCGGACGTCCAGGGGCAGGCTGTTGACGCTGACCATCGCCCACGGGTCGCGGTGCTCGACGGGGACGTCGGCGGCGACCGCGATGTCGGGGTACCGGTCGAGCAGGATGCCCAGCGCCGTCCTCGCCTCCAGTCTCGCCAGCGGGGCGCCGAGACAGAAGTGGATGCCCTGCCCGAAGGCGATGTGCGGGTTCGGCGCGCGGCGCGGGTCGAACCGGTCGGGCTCGGCGAAGACCCGCTCGTCGCGGTTCGCCGCCGTGAGCCAGACCGTCACCACCGCGCCGGCCGGGATGACCTCATCACCCACCCGGGTGTCGGCGACGGCCCGCCGCACCAGCCGCGGGAACGGGGTCCGCAGCCGCAGGACCTCCTCGATCGTCGCCGGCAGCAGCTCCGGCTCGGCACGCAGCTCGGCCGCCGCGCCGGGATGCTCGTCCAGGGCCAGGACGGCGTTGCCGAGGGTCGCCGTGGTCGTGATGTGCCCGGCCAGCAGCAGCAGGCCCACGAAACCGACGATCTCCTCGTCGGCCAGCCGCTGGCCGTCGACCTCGACCTGGACCAGGCGGCCGGTGAGATCGTCGCCCGGGTGGGCGCGGCAGGCCCGGATACGGTCCAGCAGGTAGGCGTTCATCTCGCGCAGCACGGGCACGGCGGCTCGGGTGCTCGCCGCGGCGAGCTCGGTCAACGGCTGTTCCGGGTCCGCGACCTCCCGGTCGAACAGGGCGTCGGCCCAGCGCCGGAACATCGGGCGGTCGGCGGCGGGGAGGCCGAGCAGCTCGGCGATCACGATGACCGGCAGCGGGTAGGCGAGATCGTCGATCAGTTCGAGGCGGGTCCGCCCGCCGGTCGCGTCGAGCAGCTCGGTGGTCACCTCGGCGATGCGCGGGGCCAGCCCGGCGACCGTTCTCGGGGTGAACGCCCGGCTGGCCAGGCCGCGCAGCCGGTGATGCTCGGGCGGGTCGAGCCGGACGAAGTTGCCTCGTTGGAACAGCTCCACGTCCTCCTGAAAGCTGCCCTCCCGCAGGTCGTACTCCGGCATGTCCTCCTGCCGCGGCAGCAGGCCGCGCAGGTCCGAGGAGAACGAGTGGTGGTCCGCGAGGACGGCGCCCGCCTCGGGATGGCCGAGCACGTGCCAGCACCGCTGCCGGTCGTCGCGGTGGACCTGGCCGCGCCGGCGCAGCTCGTCGAGCCAGCGCAGCAGATCGGGCAGCGAGCGGCGCGCCGCGTTCGGCTGTGTCGTCAGCTGGGACACGCCTTTGCGGTTCCCGGGCGGCCCGCTCCGCACACCTCGGACGGCCGGTTGGTGGCCAGCGACCTGTGGGCTCCGCTCGGGCCGCCGGTCCCGCCATCGGCGCGATCATCGCCGCGGTGCTCCACGGCGTGCCGCGCCCGCCTCACCCGGCCCGGTCGTCCGCGGCCGGGCCGGTGGGGACGTTCAGCGGTGCGGTGATCGGGTTGGTCACGGCGGTCGGGTTGGGTGCGGCCGGCAGCGACAGCACCATGGTGAGCCCGCCGCCGGGCGTCTCGTCGGGGGTGAGGGCGCCGCCCATGGCCTCGGCCAGACCGCGGGAGAGCGCGAGGCCGAGGCCGACCCCGGTGGTGTTGTCCCGGTCGCCGAGGCGCTGGAACGGCTGGAAGACGTTGTCGCGCTGGCGCACCGGGATGCCGGGCCCGCTGTCGACGACGCGCAGCTCGACGCGGTCCCCGAGCGCGCTGGCGGTGATCACCGGCGGGGTGTCGGCGGGGGCGTACCGCAGTGCGTTGGTGACGAGGTTGACGATGACCCGCTCGAGCAGCACCGGGTCGGCCCGGACGTCCGGCAGGTCGTCGGGGACCCGCACGCCGATCCGGTTCGCGGCCGGGCCGATCTCGTCGAGCGCCGGGGGGACGATGTCGTCGAGTCCGACGGCGCGGGGGAAGACGCTCAGGGCACCGGCCTGCAGGCGGGACATGTCGAGCAGGTTCTCGACCAGGCGGGTCAGCTTGTCGAGGGACTCGTCGGCGGTGGCGAGCAGCTCGGCCTCCTCGTCGTCGGTGAGGGTGATGTCGTACCCGCGCAGGCAGCTGACCGCGGCCTTCGCCGCGGCCAGCGGGGTCCGCAGGTCGTGGCTGACGGCGGTGAGCAGCGCGGTGCGGACCTTGTCCGCCGCCGCGATCGGTGCGGCCTCGGCCGCCGCCTCGCGCAGCCGGTGCTGGTCGAGGGCGACGGCGGCCTGGGCGGCGAAGGCGGTGAGGATCCGCCGGTCGGCGGCGGGCAGCGACCGCCCGGTCAGCACCAGCCGCAGATCGTCCCGTACCGGTATGTCGACGATCTCACTGCCGTCGCCCGCCTGGGAGGCCCCCGGCCCGGCACCGCTCGCGCTGTCGGAACCTGTGCCGGCGATGGTCGCGACCGGGCTCCATCCCCCGCCGACCTGGTCGTCGTCGGTGCGCTCGAGCAACGTCACCGAGGTCATCCCGAACGTCTCCCGGGCCCGGGCGAGCAGGGCGGGCAGCGCGTCCTCGCCGCGCAGGACACTGCCGGCCAGCACGGAGAGGGTCGCGGCCTCGGCGGAGGCACGCACGGCCTGCTCGTAGCGGCGGGCGGAGGTGGACACCACCCGGCTGACCAGGCTGGCGACGAGCACGAACCCGAGCAGCGCCAGCACGTTGTCGCCGTCGGCGATGGTCCATTCGGTCACCGGCGCGGTGAAGTAGTAGTTGAGCAGCAGCGAGCTCGCGACGGCGCAGAGCAGCGCGGGCCCGAACCCGCCGACCAGCGCCACCGTGACCACGATCAGCAGGTAGGCGAGCATCTCCGTGGTCAGGTTGAACGTGCCGCGGCTCGCGGCGAGCCCGGCGGTGAGCGCCGGGACGAGCGCCAGCGTGAGCCCCGCGGCGATGATCCGCCGGCGGGGTTCCAGGGCCGTCCGACCGCGGGGGAGCCGCCAGCCGGGCCAGCCAGGCCGGGCGGGCCGGTGCGCCGCCGCGTCCGCACCGCCCGCCGGGGCCGGCCGGTGCCCCCACGCCTCGGAGTGGGTGACCATGTGGACGTCGATCGGGCCGGACAGGCTTGTGGTGGTCGTGCCGATGCCGGGGCTGAGGATGCGGGCGAGGCGGCCGCGGCGGCTGGCGCCGAGCACCAGTTGGGTGGCGTTCTCGGCCCGGGCGAACTCGAGCAGCGCGGTGGGGACGTCGTCGCCGATCACCTGGTGGTAACTGCCGCCGAGGCTCTCCACCAGCGCCCGCTGGCGGGCCAGCGCGGACGGGTCGGCGCCGGTGAGGCCGTCGGAGCGGGCGACGTGCACCGCGAGCAGGTCGGCGCCCTTGCCCCGGGCGGCGATCCGGCAGGCCCGGCGGATCAGCGTGTCGCCCTCCGGGCCGCCGGTGAGGGCGACCACGACGCGCTCGCGGGTCTCCCACGTCCCGCCGATGCCGTGGTCGGCGCGGTAGCGGTCGAGCTGGTCGTCGACCTTGCCGGCCAGCCAGAGCAGGGCGAGCTCGCGCAGCGCGGTGAGGTTGCCGACGCGGAAGTAGTTGGCCAGCGCCGCGTCCACCTTCTCGGGCCCGTAGACGTTGCCGTGCGCCATCCGGCGGCGCAGCGCCTCCGGGGCCATGTCGACGAGCTCGACCTGGTCGGCGCGGCGGACGACGTCGTCGGGCACGGTCTCGCGCTGCGGGACGCCGGTGATGGTCCCGACGACGTCGTTGAGCGACTCCAGGTGCTGGACGTTGACGGTGGAGATGACGTCGATGCCGGCGGCGAGCAGCTCCTGGACGTCGTGCCACCGCTTGGCATGGCGGCTGCCCGGGACGTTGGTGTGTGCCAGCTCGTCGACGAAGGCGACCTTGGGGTGTCGGGCGAGGACGGCGTCGAGGTCCATCTCGGTGAACGAGCCGCCCCGGTAGGCCAGCGTCCGGCGGGGGACGATCTCCAGGTCGTGGAGCATCGCGGCCGTGCGCGGGCGGCCGTGCGTCTCGACGAAGCCGATGACGACGTCGGTGCCCCGTTCGGAGCGGCGGTGGGCCTCGTCGAGCGCGGCATAGGTCTTGCCGACGCCCGGCGCGGCGCCCAGGTAGATCCGCAGGGTTCCTCGTGGCACCCACCCATGGTGCGGCCGGCGCGGGGGTCGGCGAAAGGCTCCGGCGCGGCCCCGCCCGGCGTTTCTCATGATCGCCGTTACTGTCCTGTTAGAAAGCGCCACGTCGCCGTTAGAAACCTGTGAGAGATCGTCAATCTGACCATTGGTAACGCTTTACTGACGTCGCTCGCCCCGCGCCACGAGTTCTGGACGCCAGTGGCAGGAGGGACGGCGGGGCCGTCGATGCTCTGAGGAGGAACCGTGCTCGACGTCGTGTACGTCGCGCTGACAGTCGCCTGTTTCGCGCTGTTGGCGCTTGTTCTGCGGGGGGTTGAGCGGCTGTGACCGCGGAGAACGTCGCCGGTTTGGCGCTGGCGATCGTCCTGGGAGTTCTCATGGTCGCGGCCCTGCTGTTCCCGGAGCGCTTCTAGTGTCCATGACGGTGGCCGGAATACTGGTGGCGCTGCTGCTGGTCGGCGCCCTCGCCATGACTTATCGGCCGTTCGGCGACTACATGTTCCGGGTGTACACCAGCGAGAAGCACCTTCCTGTCGAGCGGGCGATATACCGGCTGACGGGGGTGAATCCGAACGCGGGCCAGCGGTGGACGGTGTACGCCCGCAGCGTTCTTGCGTTCTCCGCCGTGTCCGTGCTGTTCCTGTACCTGTTGCAGCGGGTCCAGGACCATCTGCCCTGGGATCTGGGCTTCTCCGGGGTGTCACCCGCGCTGGCCTGGAACACCGCCGTGAGCTTCACGACGAACACGAACTGGCAGGCGTACTCGGGTGAGTCGACGATGTCGCACTTCACGCAGATGGCCGGCCTGGCGGTGCAGAACTTCGCCTCGGCCGCGGTCGGCATCTCGGTGGCGATCGCCGTCGTGCGGGGCTTCGCCCGCCGGCGCGCGCCGGTCGCGGCGGGTCCGGGCAGCATGGATGGTGTCGTGGGAACCGGCGACGAGATCGGCAACTTCTGGGTCGATCTGACGCGGACGATCGTGCGGGTCCTGCTGCCGATCTGCGTCCTCGGCGCGATCGTGCTGATCGCCGGTGGGGCGATCCAGAACCTGCACGGCAACCACGTGGTGACGACCGTGGCCGGCGGCCGGCAGGCGATCACCGGGGGGCCGGTGGCCAGCCAGGAGGTCATCAAGGAGCTCGGTACCAACGGCGGCGGCTTCTACAACGTCAACTCCGCGCATCCGTTCGAGAACCCGGCGGCGTGGACGAACCTGTTCGAGATCTACCTCCTGCTCATGATCGCCTTCTCGCTGCCGCGCACCTTCGGCCGGATGGTCGGGGACAGGCGGCAGGGTCTGGCGATCGTCGCGGCTATGGCGCTGATCGCGCTGGGCAGCCTCACGGTGAACATGGCCTTCCAGGTCGCGCACCACGGCACTGTTCCCGAGGCCGTCGGCGCGGCCACCGAGGGGACGGACGCCCGGTTCGGCGTCGCGAACTCGGCGCTTTTCGCCACCGCCACGACCCTGACATCGTCCGGCGCGGTGAACTCGTTCCACGATTCCTACACGAGCCTCGGAGGCGCGACCCTGCTGTTCAACATGATGCTGGGCGAGGTGGCGCCAGGAGGCGTCGGCTCGGGCCTGTACGGAATGCTGGTCCTTGCCGTGGTGACGGTGTTCGTCGCCGGGCTGATGATCGGGCGGACCCCGGAGTACGTCGGGAAGAAGATCGGCGCGCGGGAGATGAAGTTCGCGTCGCTGTACTTCCTGACCACGCCGATCATCGTGCTGCTCGGCACCGGGGCCGCGATGGCGCTGCCCGGCCAGCGGGCGGGCATGCTCAACTCCGGCGCGCACGGCCTGTCCGAGGTTCTCTACGCGTTCACCTCCGCGGGGAACAACAACGGGTCGGCGTTCGCCGGGATCACGGTGAACACCACCTGGTACAACACCGCGCTCGGGCTGGCGATGATGTTCGGCCGGTTCCTCCCGATGATTTTCGTGCTCGGCCTGGCGGGCTCGCTGGCCCGGCAGGCGCCGGTACCCGTCACCGCCGGAACGCTGCCGACGCACCGGCCCCAGTTCGTCGGGATGCTCACCGGCGTCACGTTGATCATCGTGGCGCTCACCTTCTTTCCCGCGCTGGCTCTCGGGCCCTTCGCGGAAGGGATTCACTGACCGATGAGTACCACCACCATCGCCGCGCACCAGGACAGCGCCAGCGCCGTCGGCCGGGAAACGCCGCCGGCCCAGCCGCGGCGGGTCGGGGGCGGCCTGCTCGACCCGAAGCAGCTCTGGACGTCCCTGCCCAGCGCGGTGCGCAAGCTCGACCCGCGGACCCTGTGGCACAACCCGGTCATGCTGATCGTCGAGGTCGGCGCGGCGTACACCACCGTCCTCGCGATCACCGACCCGTCGGCGTTCGGCTGGCTGATCACCGTGTGGCTGTGGCTCACCGTGATCTTCGCCAACCTCGCCGAGGCCGTCGCGGAGGGGCGCGGCAAGGCGCAGGCCGCCGCCCTGCGCCGGGCCAGGACCGACACCGTCGCCCGCCGGCTCGTCGGCTGGCAGATCGGGCAAGCTGTCGAGGCCGCGACCGTGGAGAACGTTCCCGCGCCGCGCCTCGCCCAGCACGACCTGGTCGTCGTGGACGCGGGGGAGTTCATCCCCGGGGACGGTGACATCGTCGAGGGCATCGCCAGCGTCGACGAGTCGGCGATCACGGGCGAGTCGGCGCCGGTGATCCGGGAGTCCGGTGGTGACCGGTCCTCGGTCACCGGTGGGACGAGGGTGCTCTCCGACCGGATCGTCGTCCGGATCACCCAGAAGCCCGGGGAGAGCTTCATCGACCGGATGATCGCCCTGGTCGAGGGCGCGAACCGGCGGAAGACCCCGAACGAGATCGCGCTCAACATCCTGCTGGCCGCGTTGACCGTCATCTTCCTGTTGGCCGTCGCCACGTTGCAGCCGCTGGCGATCTACTCGAAGGCGCAGCAGCCGGCGCTGCCGGACAGCTCCACCCTGACCGGTGACGGGATCACCGGGATCGTGCTCGTGTCCCTGCTGGTCTGCCTGATCCCGACCACGATCGGTGCGCTGCTCTCCGCGATCGGCATCGCCGGGATGGACCGGCTCGTCCAGCGCAACGTGCTCGCGATGAGCGGCCGGGCGGTGGAGGCCGCCGGCGACGTCAACACCCTGCTGCTCGACAAGACCGGCACCATCACCCTGGGGAACCGGCAGGCCAGCGCGTTCCTCGCCGTCGGCGGCGTGAGTGAGGCCGAGCTCGCGGACGCCGCCCAGCTCTCCTCGCTCGCCGACGAGACCCCCGAGGGCCGCTCGGTCGTCGTGTTCGCCAAGGAGCACCACGGCCTGCGCGAACGCACCCCGGGCGAGCTGCGGCACGCGACGTTCGTGCACTTCACCGCCCAGACCAGGATGTCCGGCGTCGACCTGACCGCCGAGCCCACGGACGGCGCAGTGCCCGGCGCCGCGGCGGGGGAGCGGCGGGTTCGTAAGGGTGCCGCCAGCGCGGTCACCCGGTGGGTACGGGAGAACGGCGGCCAGGTGCCGGCCCAGGTCGGGGAGATCGTGGACGGCATCTCCGCCTCGGGTGGTACCCCCCTCGTCGTCGGCGAGATCACCGACGGCCCGTCCGGCCCGGCCGCGCGGGTGCTCGGCGTCATCCAGCTCAAGGACGTCGTGAAGTCCGGCATGCGGGAGCGCTTCGACGCCATGCGCCGGATGGGTATCCGCACCGTGATGATCACCGGGGACAACCCGCTCACCGCGAAGGCGATCGCCGACGAGGCGGGTGTCGACGACTTCCTCGCCGAGGCGACTCCGGAGGACAAACTCGCGCTGATCCGCAGGGAGCAGGCGGGCGGCAAGCTCGTCGCGATGACCGGCGACGGCACCAACGACGCGCCCGCGCTCGCGCAGGCCGACGTCGGGGTGGCCATGAACACCGGCACGTCGGCCGCGAAGGAGGCCGGCAACATGGTCGACCTCGACAGCAACCCGACGAAGCTCATCGAGATCGTCGAGATCGGCAAGCAGCTGCTCATCACCCGCGGGGCGCTGACGACCTTCTCCATCGCCAACGACGTCGCCAAGTACTTCGCGATCATCCCGGCGATGTTCGCCGGCGTCTACACCGGCCTGGACAGGCTCAACGTCATGCGGCTGGCCAGCCCCGAGTCGGCGATCCTCTCCGCGGTCATCTTCAACGCCCTCGTCATCGTCGCGCTGATCCCGCTCGCGCTGCGCGGTGTGCGCTACACCCCCGCCAGCGCGTCGAAGCTGCTCAGCCGCAACCTCTACGTCTACGGCCTCGGCGGGATCGTCGTCCCGTTCGCCGGCATCAAGGTCATCGATCTTCTCGTCCAGTTCATCCCGGGAGTGGGCTGAACCATGTCAACTCGGCTTCCGTCCTGGCTGCGCCAGCACCTCGCGGCGCTGCGCGCCCTGCTCGTCCTCACCGTCCTGCTCGGGCTGGCCTACCCGCTGGCGATCCTGGCGATCGCCCAGCTCCCCGGCCTGAAAGACAGGGCGGACGGGTCCTTCGTCACCAACGCCGCCGGCCAGCGGGTCGGTTCCTCCCTGATCGGCCAGTCGTTCACCGACAGCGACGGCAACGCGCTGCCCGCGTACTTCCAGAGCCGGCCGTCCGCCGCGGGCGACGGCTACGACCCGACCGCCACGTCGGCGTCCAACCTCGGGCCCGAGGATGTCGTCGACACCCCCGACGACCTGGCCACCCCCGAGGACGAGAGCGGGCAGAGCCTGCTCACCCAGGTCTGCGAACGCAGCCTGGCGATCGGTGAGCGGGAGGGGGTCGACGGCGGCCGGAAGTACTGCACCGCCTCCGGCGTCGGGGCCGTCCTCGCCGTCTACCACGCCGGCCCCGGTCCCGCCGGCCCGATCATCCGGGTGGTGAGCGCCAACGAGCCCTGCCCCACCACCTCGTTCCTCGCCACCTACCAGGGAGTCGCGGTCGCCTGCCGCGCCCCCGGCGACGACATCGCCGCGGGTGAGCGGGTCCTCGTCCGCGGCGACGCTCCCGAGACCCCGGCCGTGCCCGCCGACGCGGTGACCGCCAGCGGCAGCGGCCTCGACCCCGGCATCAGCCCGGCCTACGCCGAGCTGCAGATCCCGCGGGTCGCCCGCGAGCGTGGCCTGCCCGCCGGCAAGGTCCGTGACCTCGTCAACGAGAACACCACCGGCCGGGCCCTGGGCTTCATCGGCGAGCGCAGCGTCGACGTCCTCGAGCTGAACCTCGATCTCGACGCGCTCGCGCCGGCCGCCGCCGCCGCCCGCAGCTGACGGAACGGTTCGCCGCGCCGGGTCCCCGGTTGCGCAGGATCCCCGGTTGCGGTGGGTCCTCCCTTGCGCTGAGTCCGCCGTCACATGCTGGTCCGCGTCCTTGAACCGGAAGGATTTCCTCCGCTTGTGTTAGCTTAACCGGAAGAGATCCTTCCGTTAATGACCTAGGTCGTGCGGCCGGTCGCAGCGGCGCAGGGCCAGGCCGACGCGACCCACGAAGGGCCGAACATGACCGATCTGTCCACGCAGACGAAGCCACGCTCGGCGCAGGCCCGCGCCCGCACCTCACCGGGGCGGGCGCGGGCCGAGCTCGTCGTCGTCGGATTCGGCGCGCTCGTGGTGTCCATGTCGCAGTCCCTGCTCGTGCCGGTGCTGCCGACGCTGCCCGCCGAGCTGAACGCCTCGGCCAGCGAGGTCGAGTGGCTGCTGACCTCGACGCTGCTCGTCGCCGCCATCGCGGTGCCGGTGTTCGGGCGGCTGGGTGACATGTTCGGCAAGCGCCGGCTGCTGCTGGTCGCCCTCGCCATGCTCGTCGTCGGCTCGCTGCTCGCCGCCCTGACCGACAACATCGCGCTGCTGATCGTCGGCCGTTCGATGCAGGGCGTGTCGACGGCGGTCATCCCGCTCGGGATCAGCCTGCTCAGCGCGTTGCTGCCGCGCGAGCGTGCCGGTTCGGCCATCGCCCTGATCAGCGCGATGCTCGGGGTGGGAGCCGCGGTGAGCCTGCCGATGGCCGGCCTGCTCGCCGACCACTTCGACTTCCACATCCTGTTCTGGATCACCTTCGCCGGCGGCGCCGTCGCGCTCGCCGGCGTGTTCGCGATCGTGCCCGAGGCGCCCAACCGCCGCGGCGGCCGGATCGACTTCGTGGGGGCCGTGCTGCTGAGCGCGGCGCTGGTGGCGCTGCTGCTCCCGCTCGCCGAGTCCGCCAACTGGGGCTGGGGCTCCGCCCGGGTGATCGGCCTGCTCGCGCTGGCCGTCGTGCTGCTGGTGGCGCTGGGGCTGGCCGAGCTGCGCATCCGCGAGCCGCTGGTGGACATGCGGACCCTGCGCCGGCGCCCGCTCGTCCTGACGAACCTCGCCTCGCTGCTGTTCGGCTTCGCGCTGTTCGCGCTGCTGATCGGGACGTCGTCCTACGTGCAGGCACCCGAGACGAGTGGGTACGGCTTCGGCTCCTCCATGGTCGTCGGCGGCCTCGTCCTGCTGCCCGGCGCCCTGGGGATGCTGTTCCTCGCCCCGGTCTCCGCGCGGCTGGTGGCGATGCGCGGCGCCGGGCAGACCCTCGCCCTGGGCGCGGTCATCGTCGCCGTCGGATGGCTGGCGCGGATCACCTTCACCGGGTCCATGCCGGAGATCATCGCGGGTACGACGGTGGTCGGCGTCGGGACGGGCATCGGCTACGCGGCGATGCCGTCACTGATCAACGCGCACACCCCGCCGGAGGAGATCGCCGCGGCCAACGGCCTGAACACGCTGTTCCGGGCGATCGGCAGCTCGCTGGCCAGCGCCATCGGCGGGAGCATCCTGGTGGCGGAGACGATGACCGTCGGCGCGGCCGAGCTGCCCTCCCTCACCGGCTACCGGGAGCTGTTCGGCCTGTGCGCCGGGGCAGCGGTGGCGGCGGCGGTCGCCGCGCTGGCGATCCCGCGCCACCGGGCGGCCACGCCCGCCAGCTGAGATCCGTCCCGAACGGAAGCGGCGGTCCCGCGGGAGTCGACTCCCGCGGGACCGCCGCCTGCTCGTCGGTCGAGGTCCCGGCTGAACGGCCGACCGTCCAGCCGGGTGGCCGGCTGGTCAGGAACTGGAGCCGTCGGCGCAGAGCCGTCGGTAGGCCACCTCGAACGCGGCGCCGGCCTGGTTGATCCGGACGAACGCGTTGCACTGCAGCGGCTGGGTGGCGTTGGTGCCGAGGTTCACCGGTTCGATCAGGCCACCGGCGTCGTAGTTGGTCACCTTCCGCAGCCCGCTGATGAAGGCCTCGCGGGTGGGGCAGTCACCGGCGATCTCGAGCCCGCGCAGGAACAGGTCGGTGTACAGGTAGGCGTACATCGCGAACTGCTGCTCGGGAACGACGGTCTCGGGCGCGAAGCGGGTCATGGCGTCGCGGTAGCGCTGGACGGGGGCGTCACCCATCTCGAACGGCTTGAAGTTCACCCCGAACGAGACCCCGGCGAGGGACGGCCCGAGCTGGTGCAGGACGTTGCGGTCGTACCCGGTGAGCGAGAGGCTGCTGACGATCCGCACGTTGGCGGCGCGGGCGGCCCCCAGCACGTCGGCGAGGTCCTCGGGAGTCGAGAAGCCGATCAACGCGTCGGCGCCCATGCCGGACAGCTGCTGCGCCACCTGGGCCGGGCTGTCGGTGCTCCGCGCGAAGGAGATGGTGTCGCCCGTCGCGAGCCCGACCCTGCCGAAGGCGGCCTTGTACCGCTCGATCGTCTGCAGCGTGAAGGCCCCCGATCCGGTGATCAGGAAGGCGACCTTCTTCGCGCCGCTGAGCTGGAGGTATCGCCCGGCGGTCTCGGGCGCGACCTCGTACATGAACGAGAAGAGGTTCGGGTAGTTGGCCCAGGCCGGCTGGATGAGGCCCGAGACGGGGATCTTCTGCGCTGCGAGGCTGTCCACCGAGCCGCTGAGGAACGCCGTGGCCGTCACCAGTCCGAAGACCGAGCGGTCGCGGACGAGCTCCGTCGTGGCACGGGCGTCCTCCGTCGCGGACGAGCCGTCGTCGCGCCACTCGTAGGCGATGCGGCGGCCGTGTACCCCGCCCTCCTGGTTGGCCAGCCCGATCCGGGCGTCGAGACCGGCGCGGGCCGAGGAGAGCGCGCTGCTCCCGGTGCCCGAGTCGGAGTACACGAAGCCGATCTTCACCTGGTCGGGCGTCACTCCGGGGCTGTTGCAGGCGGCCGGCGAATCGCCACCGCCGCCCGTGCTCGAGCACCCGGTCACGGCGACAGCGAGGGCCGCGACCGCCGCCACGCTGAGCCGTCTTGTCAATCCGCCTAAGCGCACCAGTAACCCCACAGAAGATAAACAGCGACTTGACGGGGAGGCGCGTGGCGGTCCGCCTCCGGCCCGCGCCCAGGTCGGCGCTCCCCGTCCAAACCTTCATCGTTTATGAATCGTCTGGATGTTAGCAGGGCGGAGATAGCGGCAGTCGCGGCGGGTCCGCCATGCCGCGCGATGCTCGGGCCGCCTTGCGCCAAATCGCGGAAGGGGCCGGAAGTACCCTCCAGAAACGGATCTGGTAAGGCGCCGGATTCATGATTTCCGTCACTGCAGGACGGCGTTCTCTCGATTCCTTCCGGGGCGCCCGGGCCATGGTGGCCGTCGGGGATGAATCGGATCGGGCCGAATGTGATGGATTCGGCCGATGGTGTTGGCCGCGGGCGTGCTTCCGGGCGCCCCAGGTCGACTGGACGGCGGCCGGCCGGAGCGTGGATTCGGCGGAATCGGGTGGTTTAGCGGGAATCGTTCCGGCGGGCCGTGTCCGTGACGCCTGCCGGTCTGCCTGGACTGCCCGGCGCGGGCCGTGACGTGTGCTCGCGAAACGTACGCGGGTGAATAGGGGTGCCAGGTGCGGCCGGCGGAAGGCGGTGGGCCGCCCGTGGGTTCGGCGGCGCGCCTCCCTTGGGCGAATGTCCGGCCTGGGAGCTGGGACGTCACCCCCTGTGGTGATTGGACGGTCGTGGGTGCGCGGCCTGCGTGGAACCGGCTCGGGAGCCGCCGGTCGACGGGCCCCACGGCTGCCCCGGGCCGCGGGTGGCGCGGCTCGTCGTACTTGCGCCAGGTGCTGGGATTTATGTAGTTAAGCGGCCGTAAATGTCCCATATGTGAGCGCGGGTGATGTGTGACCCTGCACACTTCGCGGCTGGCGGGTCGGTGCGCATCTCCTGCGGGTCATCAACGCTGCTGGACGGAACGCGTCCGAGCGGTGGCCGGCCCGATCCTGGTGTCGTCGCCGCAAAGGATCGCCTGACGGTGCGCCGAGCCGGTGTCGGTCTTTCTGTTCCTGGCGGGGCTGGAGCGCCTCTTTCGTCGGTGACGGTCGGTTCTGAGTGTCTTTTGTGGGACGGGCGTCGTCAGCGGATTTCGGGGTATCTAGAACCTGGTTTCATGGAAATATGAAAGCTTTAAGACAACGGACTCCTTTCGTGGATGATGTTTTTGTGGCATGTTTGCGGGTCGGCGTTCCCGCTCAAGAGAACGGGGTTTTTAGAATTTGTCCGCCGGAAGTAAATGGCCTGGGAAAGCGATCTGAGGCGGCGTGGAGCCCGTCCGGAGCGGTGCCGCTTGTGATCCCGGCGCCGGGTTTTTACGCGGCGAAAATGATGATTTCTCTCGATTGTGGCTGCGGGCGCGGCAGGCCCGTGGTTGCGGTGCGTCCCGCGGCGGATGACCGGACCGCCGTGCCCGTTCCGGGGCGGGCACGGCGAGGGCGCCCGACACCGGGGCCGGTGGCCGTGGTCCGCGCCGTCGCCCGCGTGCGCGGACGCCAGTGCGCTCATCGGTGAGACATGTCTCGGTTCCCCGCAGGCGTTGACAGGGGGCGGGGTCTTGCCCCACCCGGCCCGGGGTCAGCCGGGGTCGGGGATCAGCAGTTGTTCGCCTGGAGCCGGAGGTCCACCGCCGCGGACGTGCCCTGACTGGTCCCGGGCGCCGGCGACTGTGTGACGACCGTGCCGAGGCTCGCCGCGCCCAAGCACTCGTACAGGTACGGGATGTTGGTGAACCCGAGCTGCCGCAGCGTGGTCGCGGCGTCGTCCAGCGACATCCCGCGGACGTCCGGCACGGTCGCGCAGTTCTGCGCCTGCAGGTAGAGGTGCACCGGGGCCGTGGGGGCCAGCCGGGCGCCGGCCGCCGGCTCCTGCCGGACCACGTTGCCCGTGTTCGCCGATCCGTAGCAGTCGTACAGGTACGGGATGTTGGAGAAGCCGGCCGCCTTCAGCGCGGAAGAGGCATCGGCGAGAACCATGTTCAGCACCCCCGGCACGGCCACAAGCCCATCACCGGGTGGCTGCTCGGTGACCGCTGATCCACCGGTCGGCTCGTCGCCCTGCCGGGGCGCCGGCTGCTCGCCGGTCGAGGCGGTCGAGCCACCCGCGGCCGCTGACCCGGCCGCCGGTGATCCGGCGGCCTGGACGGGAGCGGCCGGGGCCGGGCCCGCGGTCGTGCCCGGGCCGGTCGCCGCCGGCGCGGACCCGACCGGGGCGGCCGGGTCCGCCGGGTCCGCCGGCGCGGTGGCCGATGCCGACGAGGCCACGGCCGGCGCGGACGTCCTGATGGCGGCCCGTACCTCGGCGAGTTCCTGGGCCGTGCCGGAACCGCCCCCGCCCCCGACGGCGTCGGCGAGCGCCCACGACCCGGCGGCGAGGACGACGGCGGTGGCGACGGCGGCAGCGGCCCAGGGCAGCCAGCGTGGCCGGGCCCGCCGCCCGGGCCGCCCGGTTTCCGGGGACGATCCGAGCAGGTCGTCGGCGGTACCGGCGGTACCGGCGGTACCGGCGGTCCCGGCCGCGGCAGCCGTGGTGGTCTCGACATGCGTGGCGGA
>NZ_UBIZ01000475.1:0-26926 GCF_900465275.1 Parafrankia sp. Ea1.12
GGCGTCGGCAGGCCCCCGACCGGGTCTGCCGACGCCCTGGGCTACGCCGTCGGCGCTCGCCGGCCGGCCACGAGATCGGCGACCGCCGCCGCGAGCGGGTAGATCCCCGGCTCGGACGGGATCGCGTCCACCCGCAGGCCAACAGCCTCGCAGGCCTGCGCGGTGCGCCGGCCCATCGCGGCGACGAGGACACTGTCCGGCAACGGACCGTACAGCTCGACCAGGCAGCGGGCCGCCGTCGACGACGCCAGCGCGACGGCGTCGACGTCACCATGGCGCAGTTCCTCGGCGATCCGCGGGTCGGCCTCGGCGGGCGCGTCGGCGAGCAGCCGCACGCGACGCAGCGTCCGGATCCCCACCGGCGGCGGCGCGGCCCCGCAGATCACCACCCGCAGCCCGGGCACCGGGACCTCCGTCACCACCGTGTGGGCGACCTGGACCTCGGCCGACGACCGCGCGCAGGCCAGCCCCAGCGCGTCGAGCGCGGCGGCGGCCGAGGCGGATGCCGCGACGAGCGTCAGCCCGGCGAGCGCCCGCACGTCCGTACCCGCGCCCCGCAGCAGCGAGACCACGGCGGCGACCTCGTCGGAGTCAGCCAGCACGAGGCCGTCCGCACCTGGAAGCGCCTCGCGCAGCGGCGTCGCGTCCCCGGTCGGGACGAGCCGGCTGACCACCGTCTCGACGGCCTCGCCGCCCAGCTCGCGCAGCCTGCGGGCGAGCAGCCCCTGCCGCGCCCTGGTACGCGGGACGAGGACACGGATACCCGCCAGCGGAGCGTCGCCGGCCACCCCGGGCCGCCCCGACGAGGCGCGGCCGCCCTGCCCGCCGGAGACACTCCGACCACCGAAGACGCCCCGACCGCCGGAAATGCCCTGCCCGTCGGAAATGCCCTGCCCGTCGGGGACGCGCGTGTCCCGCGTGCCGTACCCGTCAGGGACCCGCTCGCCGTGATCGGCGTCGGCCTCGACCACCGGCGGGATGGGGACGGCGGCGTCCCTGCGTGCGGCGACCTCGCCGACGACCAGCACCGCCGGGGAGCGCAGCCCGAAGGCCACGGCGTCGACGACGAGGGCGTCCAGGGTCGTGCGGAGCACCCGCTGTGCCGGGGTCGTGCCGCGCTCGATGACAGCGGCCGGGGTCCCGGGCGGACGTCCGCCCGCCAGTAGCGCGTCGACGATGTCGACCAGCCGGGCGACCCCCATGAGCACGACGATCGTGGCGCGGGAGGCACCGAGCGCGGCCCAGTCGACCGTCGACTCGGGGTGCCCCGGCGGCAGGTGGCCGGAGATGATCGCGAGATCCTGCGCGACACCACGGTGCGTGACGGGGATGCCGGCGTACGCGGGCACGGCGATCGCGGAGGTCACGCCGGGGACCACGGTGCAGCTGACACCGGCGGCGGCGCAGGCCTCGGCCTCCTCGCCGCCCCGGCCCAACAGGAACGGGTCGCCGCCCTTGAGCCGCACCACCCGGGCGCCGGCGCGCGCGTGCTCGACCAGCAGCGCGTTGACCTCGTCCTGGCTGCGGGACGTCGTCGGGCTCTTGCCCACGTGGATGACGCGGGCGTCCGGCCGGGCGACGTCGAGGAGGACGGCTGCGGCCAGGCGGTCGGTGACGACGACGTCGGCGGTGGCGAGCAGCTCCCGCCCGCGGACCGTCAGCAGCCCGGGATCACCCGGCCCAGCCCCCACCAGCCATACCTCGCCGGGCCGACTGACCTGGGAAGGTGCCGGATCCGACCCGGATCCACGGGCTTGCGGCCCAGGTGTCACGACTGCCACGGCGTGCACGGTACAGCGTGGTCCTGGCCACCTGCCCCGAACTGTGCGCCACCCGGCTCCCGGCTGCGGGCCAAGCGAACTAGTGGATGCCGCACTCGGTCTTGGTCGTACCGGCCCAGCGGCCGTCCCGGCCGGCGCCGCGCTGGGTGCACGGCCAGCAGCCCACCGACTCGTAGCCGTCGGAGAGCAGCGGGTTCACGATCACGTTGTGCTCCTGGACGTACCGCTCGACGTCCTCGTCCGTCCAGGTGGCCAGCGGGTGGATCTTGGCCTTGCCGCGGCGCTGATCCCAGCCGACGACCGGCAGGCTCTTGCGCCCGGCGGACTCCACCCGCCGCGAACCGGCCGCCCAGGCCCGGTAGGGGGCGAGCGCGCGGTCCAGCGGGACGATCTTGCGCATCCGGCAGCACAGGTCCGGGTCGCTCTCGTAGAGCCGCGGCCCGTGCACGGCGTCCTGACCGACGACGGTGAGCTGCGGGCGGGCGCTGATGATCGGCAACGAGTAGGTGTGCGCGACGGCGTCCCGGGTGCCGATGGTCTCCGCGAAGTGGTAGCCGGTGTCGATGAAGACCACCGGGACGTCCGAGCGGATGCGCGCGAGCATGTCGACGAGGACCGCCTCGGCCATCGACGCCGCGACGACGAGACCGGTGCCGAACTCGTCGGCGGCCCACTGGAGGATCTCCTCCGCCGGGGCGCCCTCGAGCTCGTCGCCGGCCCGCAGTGCCCGGGCCTTCAGCGCGGCATCCATCAGTTCTTCTCCTCCACGTCCGACGGCGCCACGACGGTGCCGTTCGCCGAACCTGTTCTGGCTGTGGCCAGCGCAGTGAGACTGAGCCGGAAGGCGCGCCGGCACGACCGGCACGACCAGTGCCCGTGGCCCTCGCCCGTCCCGCCCGGCGCGGGCTCGGGAACGAGGTCCTCGTCACCGCAGTAGGGGCAGTAGAACGGGACGGCGCGGGCGCTCACGTCGCGCCGCCCTCGGTCTGGCCGCCGGCCGGGCCGGCCGACGCGGAGCCGGCCGACGCGGAGCCGGACCCGACGCCGGTCAGCAGCGCCTCGTCCGCGCGTTCCGCCCAGTCGGCGAAGGTGTCGCCGTCGGCCCGGTGTTCCTGGTAGGTCTCCAGCAGGCCGACGACGTAGTCGACCAGGCCGTCGGCGGTCACCTTGAGACCACGTGACTTCCGGCCCAGCCGGGAGCGGGTGCCCAGGTGGCCACCGAGGTGGACCTGGAACCCCTCGACCATCTCGCCGTTGTCGTCCGGGACGAGCGAGCCCTTGAGGCCGATGTCGGCCACCTGGAACCGCGCGCAGGCGTTCGGGCAGCCGTTGATGTTGATGCCGATGGGCTCGTCGAAGTCGGGCAGCCGGCGCTCCAGCTCGACGATGAGGTCGCGGGCGTTGCCCTTGGTCTCGACGATCGCCAGCTTGCAGAACTCGATGCCGGTGCAGGCCATCGTGCCGCGGCGGAAGACGCTCGGCCGGACGACCAGGTCGAGCGCGGCCAGCTCCGCCTCGAGCGCGTCGAGATTCTCGCCGGGGACGTCCAGGATCACCAGCTTCTGGGTGGTGGTCGCCCGGATCCGCCCCTGGCCGAACCGGTCGGCGAGGTTCGCGACGGCGGTGAGCGTCGTCCCGGTGAGGCGGCCGGCCCGCGGCGCGAAGCCGACCGCGAAGAACCCGTCACGCTGCTGGTGGACGCCGATGTGGTCGCGGCCCTCGTTGCGGGGCGGCAGCGGCGCCGGGCCGTCCGGCAGCGCCGCGTCCAGGTACTCCTTCTCCAGGGTCGAGCGCACCCACTCGACGCCCATGTCGGCGACGAGGAACTTCAGCCGCGCCCTGGTCCGCATCCGCCGGTAGCCGTAGTCACGGAAGAGCTGGATGACGCCGTGCCACACCTCGGGCACCCGCTCCGGGGTGACGAAGGTGCCCAGGCGCACGCCGAGCTTCGGGTTCGTCGACAGCCCACCGCCGACCCACAGGTCGTATCCGGGGCCGAGCTCGGGGTGCACGACACCGACGAAGGCGATGTCGTTGATCTCGTGCAGGGTGCACTGGTCGGGGCAGCCCGACATCGCGCTCTTGAACTTGCGGGGCAGGTTCGACAGCGTGGTGTCGCCGACGAACCGCTCCACCACCTGGTCGATGACGCCGGTGGCGTCGATGACCTCGTCGGCGTCCACCCCGGCCAGCGGGCAGCCGAGGATGACGCGCGGGGTGTCGCCGCACGACTCCTCGGTGGTCATCCCCGCGGCCTCGAGCGCCCCCCAGATGGCCGGGACGTCCTCGATGCGGATCCAGTGCAGCTGGATGTTCTGGCGGTCGGTCACGTCGGCGACGTCCCGGCCGTAACGGGTGGAGATGTCAGCGATGATCCGGAGCTGTTCGGAGGTCATCCGGCCGCCGTCCAGGCGGATGCGCTGCATGAAGTAGCGGTCGTCGAGCTCCTCGGGCTCGAGGACGGCGGTGCGGCCGCCACTGATCCCCGGCCGGCGCTGGGTGTAAAGCCCCCACCAACGGAACCGGCCGCGCAGATCCTGCGGGTCGATCCCGTCGAACCCCGTGTGCGGGTACTCGTTCAGGATGCGTTCGCGCACGGCGAGGCCGTCCTGGTCCTTCTTCATCCGCTCGTTGGGGTTGAGCGGCTCGGAGTAGCCCAGCGCCCATTGGCCCTGCCCCTTGGGTCGGGACGGGCTTTGCGGGCGCGCGGCACGCGGGGGTCGAGCAGGAGAAGTCATGAGATCTCTCGGTGAGCAGGGTCCACGACGGCGTCGAACGCCGGCGCGGGCGGAGTTCAGCGGGAGCGGCGACAGCCGGCGCTGGAGACGCGCAACAGGTCGACGTGCAGACGTGCGACCAGGCGGAGGTCGACGGGGCAGACGTCACCCGGCCGGGACGCGAGCGCGCCGCGGACGCCGGACGGACCATGCCGGCCCGGCTGGCCGGAGCCGGAGTACGCCGACGGCGCCGAGGGGGCCGTCGAGGCACCGGGCATGAACCGGATAACGTTGATCCCCGACCGTGACGGCCCAGCCGGCGGGAACGCGCCAGCGCGTCGGCGACGGGCGTCTGTTCGCCCGACCGACGGCTCCAGCAGATGGACCCGGGCAGTCACGATGGCCATGCTCCCACAGATGACGCCCTGACGTCGTGGTTGTGTCGTCACACCCCATCTGGGTCACGGCTCACACACGACGCGCGAACGACCGGGAATTCGAGCCGACGGCACGGCCGGAACCGGGCCGAAGCGGGACGGGGCTCGCCCGTGGGGCTCAGACGAGGCGTGGGCGCCGGCACATCTGCCGGAGCCGGTCGAGCAGCGCGCTGGTGGACAGGTCCTTCTCCATCAGCTCGTCCGCGCCGAGGGCCATGACCTCGTCGCGCAGCGCGCTCTCGGAGAAGCCGGTGAAGATCACCACTCGCGCGTCGGGCGCCGCCATCCGCACATGCGGCAGGGCTCCGATGCCGTCGAGCACGGGCATCGCGACGTCCAGCAGGACGAGGTCGGGCGCGGTCTGGGTGACGACCTCGACGGCCTCCGCCCCGTTCGTCGCCCGGCCGACCACGGTGAAGTCCGGCTCGGTGTCGAACAGGAGGCAGAGGAGCTCGCGCAGCCCGTCGGCGTCATCCGCGATCACGACGCGGAACGGACCGGGCCGGAACCGGCCGCGCCCGGCCGGCGCGCGGGCCACCTCGGCGTCGGAGACACCGGCTCCGTTGAGACCGGCCCCGTTGAGACCGGCTCCCGCGACGCCGACTTCGGGGAGACCGACTTCAGCGGCGCCGACTTCAGCGACGCCGACTTCCGCGTCCGTCGACGGCCAGCAGTCCATCACTCGTCTTTTGTACGCGCCGCGGGCGAGTCGTGCCCATCGTCATTCGGGATGGTTTCGCGGTATGACCCGACCGCGCCGGGTACCCCACCCGTTCGCTCCCACCCAGAAGCACCTGACGGGCCACCCAGAGCGGATACCCGGGCCGGTGCGGCGAATTGTCTCGACCAGGCGGCGAGCGCGGGCTTTTCAGGCCCTATTTCCGATCCGTCGATCAAAAACACTGAAGACACAATCGATTCACAATACCGGAGGGTGGATTCCGGGAAAACAGGGATGTCGCCGCCGGACGGGATCCGGACGGTCGCCGAGCGCATACCAGTCAGCACCCAAACCCACCCCGCACGCCCCGACGGGCAATCCGTCATCCAAGGCAACGATCACGGAGTGTGATCAGATTCGGCGTCACACAGCTACCACACACCAACGGGTCGACGACGACTCTCCGTGTCTAGGACCTTTGGCCCCTAGTCGTCACCTGCGCCAGGCGGAGTATTCTGATCACACAAGGTGATGTCTCGTATCCGTGACCCGAACGGGCCACACCCTTGGAAACCCACCAGGCACACGACGGCAGGCACCAGATCCGTATGGTGCGTGAACGCGGTCGGCTGACCGCACCACGCGTCCAGGCGGGAAGGTGCCGCCGCGTCCCATAACGGTGAGCAGGCGGCCAGCGGAAGGATCGGCGCAGATGCGGCAACGGAGCCGAGGCCGGCAGGGTTCGAGTACCGCGGAGGACATCCTCCCGACGGAGATCCGGCGGCGCCGGTGTGAGCGCGGCCTGTCCCGCGACGAACTGGCCGGGCGGACCGGATACAGCCGCCAGTACATCGGCCAGCTGGAACAGCCCAGCCGGGGCATACCGGCGCGGCCGGTCCTCGCCGCGGTCGACGCGGCCCTGGAGGCCGGGGGCGCGCTCGTCGACCTGCGCGAGGCCGCCATCGCCGAGCGCACCGAGCGGCACCGCCGCCAGCCCGACGCGGAGATCGAGTCCCGCCGGCGGATCGGTGACCTCCTCGACCACCGGCGCTCAGACCGCGAGCTCGACTATCTCGACCGGCTCGCCGCCGACCTCATCGCGGCGGCCGACCTGCTGGACCCGGCCGACCTCACCGCCCAGGTCCTCGACCAGCAGGCCTTCGTCGACCAGCTCCTGCGCACCCCGATGCTGCCGCACCAGCAGTTCCGCCTCTTCATGATCGCGGGCCACCTGGCCGGGCTGCTGGCCATCTCCCTGCTCGACATGGACGAGCTCGCGAAGGCCAGCACCTGCTGCCTGGAGGCCGCGGTGTTCACCGAGCTGACCGGCCACGAGGGCCTGCGTGCGTGGACACTCGCCGTCAACAGCCTCATCGACGCGGCCGCCCGGCACGCCGAGGAGTCCGAGCCCGCGGCGGGGCGGGCCGGGCTCGACGGCCGCCGAGCGGAGCAGGGGCTGGTGGCGACGCGCTCCGCCGGTTCGGATCTGCGGGCCGGCACCCACGCGGCCCGTACCGGCGCGGCGGACAGCCAGGACGGGGTCGACCACCCGCTCGAATCCACCGCCGATCACGCTGGGTACATGGAGGGCCGGGGGCGCGGCGCCGGCATCGCACCTTCGGGTGGCGCGGCCGCCCCGCGCTCGACCTGGAACCACCAGCAGAGCGACGGAGTACCGTCACTTTCCGCGACAGGCGTGAGCGGCGCCGCAGCCGCGCAACAACCGAACCTGGACGAGATGCTGATTGCGCCGGGTGGCCGGGCGACACCGCCTCGGCTCATCGCTCTCGTCAAAAGCCGGATCGCACGTTTCGCGACGGCCAGTGCGCAGCGGGCCACACCCCCGGTGGGTATCTCCCAGGCATTCCGGCCGCCTGTCTAATACGTCACCATTGCGGCGTTGCGAGTAGGTCACCGGGGCGGCCCGGCAAGCCGGCGATCATTAGGTCCGCCGCCGACCGGGATATCCGGGTCGCTTCCCGGCACCGGCGCACCACTCGGGCATTCGTGCCCGCCGCGCCCGGCGCGGATGACTAGACGCGGCGGGCGCGGCGAGAGTCGGCGTCACACCGACGCAAAAACGATCTCGCCGAGCGGTGGCACGTCGCCACGGGCCGCCGCGCGGCGGGCGAACTCCAGGATTCCGGCCTGCTGGCGGGCACCCAGCCGGAAGTCGAGCGTCGTGAAGTAGCGGGCCAGCGTCGCGGGGTCGAACACCTCGAACCGTGCCGCGCGCCGGGCGACCTCGTCCACTTCGAGCAGGGCCGCGTCGAGACTCGACCGGAAGGCCTCGTGAACCTCCTTGACCACGCCGGGATGGGCCGCGGCGAACGAGCGCCGGGCTGCCCAGAGGGCGAACACCATCGGCAGGCCGGTCCACTCCCGCCACTCGCGAGCGAGGTCGAACACCCGCAGCGGATGGCCCGGGCCCGCCCGCTCCGCGTCGTAGGTCGCCCGCAGCGCCACATCGCCGATCGTGACGGCCAGGTCGGCCTCACGCAGCATCAGCGGGATGTCAGGCGGCATGGTCACGTACTGCGGGCGTAGCCCCCACCGCTGCTCGAACAGCATGCGCGCGAGCAGCACACTCGTCCGGGACGTCGAGCCCAGCGCGACGGTGCGGACCTCGCTGAGCGGGAGCGCGCTGGTGGCGACGACCGACAGGACCGGCCCGTCGGAGCCCACGGCCAGATCCGGGAGGACGGCGAGATCCCCGGCGTGCCGGAGATACTCGACGAGGCTGATCGGGCCGATGTCGAGGTCACCGGCGACCAGTGCGTCGCTCAGGCGGTCCGGGGTGTCCTTGGTCAGCTCCAGGTCGAGCAGCGCACCGGAGTGGACCAGGCCCCAGTAGAGCGGCAGACAGTTGAGAAACTGGATGTGGCCGACCCTGGGCCGACCCGGCCGCTCCGCCACTTCCGGCCGCTCCGCCGCTTCCGGGCGCTCCGGCCCGCCACCAGGTCGGTGGTCAGCCAGGCCGCCCGGGGCCGTCACCAGGGTCGGCCGCCGCGCCGCGCCGCGACATTGTCCAGGACGGCCCGGCGCTGGCGCAGCGCCAGCGGGTAGCTGAGCAGGCCGCTGATCACGGCCGCGAGCGCGAACCCCAGCACGCCGCCCACGCCGGCCAGGAACAGCACCCCGAGGACGGCGCCGAACATCGCCGCGCGCAGCGCGAAGTACCGGAGGTTGAGCCCCATGAGCCCGCCCTCACCCGGCGCGGCTCCGGCCCGCCCGCGACCCGCGCCACCCGTGCCGATGGGGTGGCCGCCAGCGGACGGCGACACGTCGTCAGCGGACATCATGCTCTCCGGTTTCTGGCGGGACGCCCCCGACGGCGGCGCACCCAACCGAGCCGTTGCAGGACCGATGGAAAGAACCCCAGCCCGACGATGATCACAAGCAGCCCGAGCAGGCCGGCCGGGCCGATCGCCAGGCCGCACCACCGCAGCAGGCTGTAGGCGACCAGCCCCGGTACCAGGATCACCAGGAACGCGAGCACGAAGATGGAGCCCATCCCAGGCGCGCCCTCCGGGCGGACCGGGCGGACCGGGCGAGCGCCCCCGGGCGGCGGGCCCGCCGGCCCGCCCGCGTGATCCGGCGGGCCGGGCGCCGCCGGCCCGCCGGCCACGACCGGGCTGTCGGCCACGACCGGGCTGTCGGGCCGCGATCCGCCGCCCGACCGGGCCGGGTTCTCCTCGAGCGCCATCGCCGGGTCAGGCGTCGATCGAGACGGGGTTGTCCCGCCGGGTGGTGTCCGGACCGTCGTACCTGCGCACGACCCGGTAGCGGGTGTCCCGCTCGACCGGCCGGAAGCCCGCGTCACGGATCACGGATAGAAGATCCTCCCGGGTCATCGTGTTCGGCGTTCCGAAGCCGTCCGCGTCGTGAGTGATCTTGTACTCGACGACCGAGCCGTCGAGGTCGTCGACGCCGAAGTTCAGGGACAGCTGGGCGGTGGTCAGCCCGTGCATCACCCAGAAGCACTTGACGTGATCGACGTTGTCGAACAGCAGCCGCGACACCGCGAACGTCTTGAGAGCCTCCGCACCGGTCGCCATCGGCTGGTTCATCAGGCGGTTGCGGGGATCGCCGACCGAGTCGTGCTGGAAGCGCAGCGGGATGAACACCGCGAAACCGCCTGTCTCATCCTGCAGCTCACGCAGGCGCAGCACGTGGTCGACCCGGTGCCGCGGCTCCTCGACATGGCCGTACAGCATCGTGCACGGCGTGCGCAGGCCCTTGGAGTGCGCGAGACGGTGGATCCGCGACCAGTCCTCCCAGTGGGTCTCGTGGCCGACGATCTTCTGCCGGACCTCCCAGTCGAAGATCTCCGCGCCGCCGCCCGTCAACGACTCCAGGCCCGCGTCGATGAGCTCGTCCAGGATCTCGTCCGCGGAGAGGCCGCTGATCTTCTCGAACCAGTGGATCTCGGTGGCGGTGAACGCCTTGAGCGCGACGCCGGGCAGCGCCTTCCCCAGCTCGCGCAGCGACCGCGGATAGTAACGCCACGGCAACGTCGGGTGCAGGCCGTTGACGATGTGCAGCTCGGTGATCCCGGCCGGCTCCATATCCTTCGCCAGCCGGACGGCCTCCTCGATGCGCATGGTGTAGGCGTCCGACTCGCCGGGCTTGCGTTGGAACGAGCAGTAGGCGCACGAGGCCGAGCAGACGTTCGTCAGGTTGAGGTGCCGGTTCACGTTGAAGAAGGTCTGGTCGCCGTTCTTTCGGGTACGCACCTCGTGCGCGAGACCGCCCAGCCAGGCGAGGTCGTCGCTCGCGTAGAGGGCCTCACCGTCGGCCCGGCTGAGCCGGGCACCGTCGTGGACTTTGGCTTCGATCTCGCGCTTGAGCCCGGCATCCATGCGATCCAGCGTAGCTCCGCGGACCGACAATCCATGACGTCCCGGTCCGCCAGCGGTGCCGTGATCCCCGCCGCAGGCCCGATCGCGGTCGCTGCCCGAACCATGCACAGTCACCCTCGGGAAGCGGGCGGGTTCCCGGTGGAGTCTTCGGCCCTGGCCCGCTCGGCGGACCGTTGCGCGGCCCGCCGCTGCATGCGGCCCAGCGGCCAGGTGAGGAGCCCGGCCGCCGCGAAGCCGATGAGGACGCCGAGCAGCGGGGCCACCCCGACCGCGATGAGGACCACGGTGAGGATCACGAGCACGGCAAGCCGGATCAGGAAGTACGGGAGCTGGACGCGCAGATCCGGGGCGACCTCGGGCTCACGGCGCGGCCGCCGCTGGCTCCCGGAACCCGCCGCTGCCCCGGGGCCCATGGGTGCCCCGGGCCGCGCAGGCTTCGCGGGCCCCGCGGACGCCGGGTTCCGGCCACGTGCCTGTCCGGCTTTCTTTCTCGCCATGACGTTCCCGCCCGTCCCTTATCCGCTGGTCGGGGCGCGCCGCGGCCCGTCCCCCAGGTCTGTTGTACGCGCCGGGGCGGTGCGGGCGGCGCCGAGCTCGCCCGTCCACCGGCGGAACAGGGTGTTGGGAACGCCGGCGGCATCGAGAACCCGGCCGGCGACGAAGTCCACCAGGTCCTCCGCGGCGCGGGCGCCGGCGTAGAAGCCGGGACTGGCCGCGGCCACGACGGCACCGGCGGCGTCCAGGTCGAGCATGTGCCGCAGCGTGGCCCGGGTGTAGGGCATCTCCCGGGGCACCACGACCAGGCGCCGGCCCTCCTTGAGGGTGACGTCCGCCGCGCGCTGGAGCAGGTCCTTGGACAGGCCGAGGGCGATGCCGGCGACCGAGGCGGTGCTCGCCGGGACAACGATCATCCCTTGGGTCGGGTAGGAGCCACTGCTCGGGCGCGCACCCATGTCGTCGGGCGGGTGGACGTCCACCAGGCGGTCGACGCGGGCGGCCACCTCGGCCGCGTCGGCGCGGGGCCGGCCGTCGAGCCGGGTGCGGAGCCAGCTCGCCAGCGGGTCGCGCCAGGCGCCGTCCCGCCAGCCGATGCCGGTCTCGTCGAGCAGGGTGAGCCGGGCCGCGCGGGAGACCACGATGTCGACGGGCAGATCGGCGGCCAGCAGACCGCGCAGGACGGCGGCGGCGTAGGGCGTTCCGCTCGCGCCGCTGACCCCGACGACCCAGGGCCGCCGCGGATCGCCCCCCGTCGCGGGCGGGCCGCCGGGTGCGCCGGCGGCGGATCGGGACATCCCGTGGATCAGCCGGACAGACCGCGGCTGACCAGGTCGGCCAGCGCGAAGGCGAACAGGCCGATCCCCACGAAGCCGTTGGCCGTGAGGAACGCGCGGTTCATCCGGGAGAGATCGGTCGGCGAGACGATCGCGTGTTCGTAGCAGAAGGCCGCCGCGGTCAGCACCAGGCCGGCCCACCACCAGGCACCGAAGTCCTCCAGCAGGCCGAACACGACGAACAGCGCGAAGGTCACGACGTGGGTGACGACCGAGGCCGCGAGCGCGGCCCGGACGCCGAACCGCGCCGGAACGGAGCGCACCCCGATCCGCCGGTCGACCTCGGCGTCCAGGCAGGAGTAGATCAGGTCGAAGCCGCCGATCCAGGTGCCGACGGCGAGCCCGAGCAGGACGGCCGACCACGACCACCGGCCGGTGATGGCGATCCAGGCGCCGACCGGGGCCACGGCCTGGGCGATCGCGAGGATCGCCTGCGGGAAGTCGGTGAACCGCTTCGCGTAGGAGTAGACGAAGAGCGGGGCCACCGCGACCGGGGCCAGTGCCAGGCACAGCCAGGACAGAGCCGCGGCCGAGCCGAGGAACACCGCGAGCGCGACGATCGAGCCGACAACCGCCGTGCGGACGGACACCACTCCGGTGACGAGCTCGCGACCGGCGGTACGCGGGTTGCGGGCGTCGATGGCCCGGTCGATGATCCGGTTCGTGGCCATCGCGAACGTGCGGGCCGCCACCATCGCGACCGTGACGAGGGCCAGGTCGCGCCAGTGCACCGACCGCGAGACCGCGAAGCAGGCCGCGAGCGCCGCCACGTAGGCGAACGGCAGTGCGAAGACGGAGTGCTCGATGACGACGAGCCGCAGGAACGCGCGCACCGGGCCGTGCGTCGGCCCGCCGGAGGCCCGCCCGGGCATGCCTGGGGCGAAGGCGGCGTCGCTCACAGGCCGTACTCCTTCCACCGACGCGTCACCCTGTCCCGGACGGCCTCATCCATGACGATCTCCTCGGGCCATCCGCCGTCGCGCCGGTATCCCTCGGTGGGCAGCTTGCGGGTCGCGTCGACCCCGACCTTGCCGCCGTAGAACTGCTCGTAGGAGGCGTGGTCGAGGTGGTCGACCGGGCCCACCGTGGTGAGCAGGTCGTGCGCGTAGTCCACATTGCCGAACGCCCGCCAGGCGACCTCGTGGTAGTCGTGGACGTCACAGTCGGCGTCGACGACGATGATCAGCTTCGACAGCGAGAGCAGGCCCGCGCCCCAGACCGCGTTCATCACCTTCTGGGCGTGCTTGGGGAACCGCTTCTCGATCGAGACGATCGCGCAGTTGTGGAAGACCCCGGCCTCGGGCAGGTCGTAGTCGACGATCTCGGGGATCATCATCCGGATCAGCGGCAGAAAGATGCGCTCGGTCGCCTTGCCCATCGGCCCGTCCTCCTGCGGTGGACGTCCGACCACGATGCTCTGGAAGACCGGGTCGCGCTGCATGGTCATCACGTCGACGTGCAGCGCGGGGAACGGCTCGATCGGCGTGTAGAAGCCGGTGTGGTCTCCGAAGGGCCCTTCGGGCAGCCGTTCGCCGGGCTCGAGCCAGCCCTCGAGCACGACCTGGGAGTTCGCCGGCACCTGGAGCGGGACGGTCAGGCAGTCGACCATCTCGACGCGCTCGCGGCGCAGGAAGCCGGCGAACAGGTACTCGTCGATCTCGGCGGGCAGCGGGGCGGACGCCGCGTAGGTGACAGCGGGGTCGCAGCCGAACGCGATCGCGACCGGCAGCCGCTCGCCGCGCCGCTCGGCGACGGCGTGGTGGGCGTTGGAGTCCTTGTGGATCTGCCAGTGCATGCCGACGGTGCGGGCGTCGTGCTGCTGCAGCCGGTACATGCCGAGGTTGCGCGCCCCGGTCTCGGGATGCTTCGTGTGGGTCAGCCCCAGGTTGAGGAACGGCCCGCCGTCACGCGGCCAGGCGTGCACGCCGGGCAGCAGGTTCAGGTCGACGTCCGAGCCCTTGAGGACGACGTCCTGGCAGGGAGCGGTGCGGACCTTGCGCGGCGGCAGGGCGGTGAGCTGCGCGGCCTTGCCGAGCGCGTCACGCAGGCCGCCGAAGCCGACTGGCAGCTCGGGGCGCAGCATCTCGCCGATGCGCGTGCCGACGTCGTCGAGGCGGTCGACGCCGAGCGCCGCGGCCATCCGTGCCTCGGTGCCGAACACGTTGATCGCCAGCGGCATGTCGGAGCCGAGGGGCTTGTCGAAGAGCAGTGCCGGGCCGCGTTCGCGGACGACCCGGGTGACGATCTCGGTCACCTCCAGGCGGGTGTCGACGGGAACCCGCACCCGGCGAAGGTCCCCGCTCCGGTCGAGGTGAGCGAGGAACGCGCGGAGATCGGCCCAGGCCATGGCGTCCATCTTTGCAGCGCCGGCGAAGGGCTGCTGGTCGTACCCTGTCCCAGGGCGCTCCAAGCGTCTGGCGCGTCACATTCGCGACCGGTGAACAGCGCCTTCGCGGACCGCTGGGACATGGCGTCCACCCGGGAGGCACACTAGGGACACACGAGACGTTCATCCTGGAAGCCGTGGATCCGACAGAGCGGGTCCGGGAGGCCGGGGGCGGACAGTCCAGCGCCGGTGACCGCGAGGTGCCGGTGCGTCTTCGACAGGGGCACGCCGATCGGCGATGTCCACGGGCAGGTGCGCGGCGGCGCGCCGCTCACAGCGAGTGAGAGGAGCGGTCGGCCGGTGCTGGGTCTCGCGCTGACATTCCTGATCATAGGTGTCTGGGTGTTTTCGGTCATAGACGTGATCGGCACTCCAGCGGACGCGGTCAAGGTCGTGCCCAAACCGATCTGGCTGATCGTGCTGATCGTCTTCTTCTTCCTCGGCTCGGTCTGCTGGTTCCTGTTCGGGCGGCCACGCGTCGCCCACGGCTACGACGGCTACGAGCGCCGTGCGGCCTCGGACCACCCGGCGTTCGGCGGCCGTGGGCCATGGGGAACCGAGCGTGCCGCCGGCGGCCGCACCCGCTCCGGGGTCTCCCGGACAGGGATGCGCCGCCAGGCCGTCCGTCCCGTCGGCCCGGACGACGATCCCGAGTTCCTGCGGGAGCTCGCCAACCGCATCCGCGGCGGCGAGCCCGAGCCGCCCGCCCGCGGCTGACCCCCGACTGCCGGCCCCACGGCCGGCAGCCCAGGGGTCAGTTCCACCCGTTGCCGGTGCCTCAGACCCCGGCGTACGAGTGCAGGCCGCTGATCACCAGGTTCACCAGGTAGTAGTCGACGAACAGCGCGCTGAAGGCCAGCAGCGAGACCGCCGCCGCGCGCCGTCCCCGCCACCCGGCTGTCGCGCGGGCGTGCAGGTACGCCGCGTAGATCACCCAGGTGATGAAGGACCAGGTCTCCTTCGGGTCCCAGCCCCAGTAGCGGCCCCAGGCCGCCTCGGCCCAGATCGCCCCGGCGATGATGGCGAACGTCCAGATCGGGAAGGCGAACGCGATCGCGCGGTAGGTGATCGTGTCGAGGGTGGCCGAGGACGGCAGGCGCATCACGATCCCGCCCCGGCTGCGCATGGCTCGCGACGCCTCGGCGCGGCCGGAGGCCACCTCGGCCAGCCGGTTCTCCCAACGGTCCTTCAGCAGGAACAGGACCGTCGTCACAGCGGACACCAGGAAGACACCGCTGGCGACGATCGCCCCGGCGACGTGGATCCGCAGCCAGTACGAGTTGAGCGCTGGGACGAGCGGCCCCGCCGCGACGTAGAGGACCGTGCCGGCGAAGCCCATGGAGAGCACGACCGGGACCATCACGAAGACCCCGAGCCACCGGATCTGCTGGCGGGTCATCAGGGCCAGGAACGTCGTCACCGCGATCAGGCAGATCATGGACGAGAACTCGTACATGTTGCCCCAGGGAACCCGGCTCGCCGCGATCGCCCGGGTGACCGCCGAACCGACGTGCGCCACCCAGCCGACGATCGTCAGAACCACCGCGATCCGGCCGATCCAGGGCGCGAACCCGGATCCGGCGGCATCGCCACCGCCCGCCGCGACGTCCGAGCCCGCGGCCCCTCCGGCCGCGTCCGCCAGGCCCGCGGTGCCCGCCCCTGCCCGCGTCGCCTTCCCGGGCCTGCCCGGCTTCCCGGCGGCCTCGATGCTGCCCCCGGCGGCCTCGGCGGTGCCGGTGGCGGAGGTCGCGGCGCCGACCAGGATCTCCTGCTTCTCGGCCTGCGCACCGGCCTCGCCGGCGGTCTCCAGCTGCCCGTCACCGTCCGCGGTGGCGGCCTTCCCGGACGGCGTGCCGAGCCGGCTGAACGCGAACTCGGCCGCGTATCCGAGCATCCCCGCCGCGTAGACGGCGACCGACGTCCCGAACAGCAGGTCGGACAGATTGGCCATGCCTTCGTTGACCGGCATCAAGGCTCCCGTTCGCTGGTGGCGCTGATGGTCGTGCTCGTGACCGGGTCGGCCGGCATGGCAGCGGCCGGCTTCTCCCCGTCCGCGGCGGCCCCGTCCGCGGCGGCCCCGTCCGCGGCGGCCCCGTCCGCGGTGGTGTCGGCCGCGGTGGCCTCGGCCTCGGTGGTGTCGAGCCGGATCTCCTCGCTGAGGGCGGCCAGCTCGGCGGCGAAGCCCTGCGCGTCCGATCTGGAGAGGCCGCCGACCTCCACCGTGCTGCCGCCACCGTCCAGCGGGGTCGCCCGCACCCACACCCGGCGGCGCCGCACCCGCAGGCTCGCGACGAGGCCGAGAATGATGACGACGGACGCGCCCAGCACCAGTCCCTTGTAGGGGTCCGACTTGGTCTGGAACGTGGCGAACTCGTGCACGCCGTCCACCTCGAGCGAGAGGCCGCCCGGCAGGCCGGTCAGCGTCCGCTGCCCGGGGTTGTTCAGGGCGACGACCTGGGCGATCCGCTTCTCCCCGGCCGGCCCGGTCATCGGGAACTGGGTCATGTCCCGGGTGTCGACGGCGTAGACGTTCTGCGGGATGCCCTCGTTGAGGTGCAGGTTCCCGACGAACCCGGTGAGCGTGAGCCCGGGCGCCCGCGCCGCCGGAAAGGTGGAGACGTATCCGTGCCCCGGGTCCAGCACGGTGGTCGGGGTGAACACCCCGCTGAACGCGAGCTGCTGCGGCTCCTGGCGCTCCCCCACCGGCGGCAGGCCGGTGTCGGGGATCTTGACCGTGCAGGTCGAGGTGAACATGCCGTCCCGGGGCGTGCAGGGCACATAGGACTCCCAGACGACCGCGCCGGCGGGGTCACGCAGGACGAAGTGCGGCGCGTAGCCGTGACCGATCAGGTAGATCTTCGCGCTGCCGATCCGCAGCGGGTGGTTGACCCGGATCGTGTCGGTGCGCACGGGCGAGCCGATGTCCGACTGGTACGAGACGTCGGCCCGGAAGTCCGCGGGCTGGCCGTTGTCCTGGTACGAGGCGGAGAACTGGTCGAGGGTGAGCGAGAACGGCGGCAGGCCGGCCGCGTCCACCAGCTCGCCGCCGCTGTACTGGTCGTAGGAGATCAGGGTGTTCGCGAACCCGTTGCCGGTGACGACCAGGACGGTGCCCTGGTAGCCGAACCACGAGCCCAGCCCCATCCCGGCGAGGAGCGCGACGAGCGCCAGGTGGAACACCAGGTTGCCGCTCTCGCGCAGGTAGCCCTTCTCCGCGGCGACCGAGTGGTCCGGCGAGCCGTCGGGACGGCGGGCGTCACCAGGCGCGACGGCCACCCGGAACCGCCGCCCGCGGAGCGCCCCACGGGCCAGGTCGACGGCGTCCGGGGCGTCGAGCGGGCTCGTCCAGGTGCTGCCGCCGGGCAGCCGGCCCGGCCGGGCCGGCGCCTTCGGCGGGGCGGTGAACAACGCCCGCGCGTGCCAGTGCACCCGCGACCAGAGACAGCCGATCAGCGAGATGAACAGCAGGAGGTAGATCGCGGCGAACCAGGGCGCGCCGAAGACGTTGAAGACGGAGAACCGGTCGAGCCAGGGGGCGAGCGTGGGGTGCTCGGCGAAGTACTCCTCGACCTTCATCGGGTTGAGGTTGCGCTGGGGGATGAGCGAGCCGGGCACCGCGGCCAGCGCGAGCAGGAAGAGCAGCACCAGCGCGGTGCGCATGCTGGTGAGCTGCCGCCAGGACCGGACCAGCAGCGCGAGCCAGGCGGCGCGCGGCCCTGCGCCGGCTGCACCGGCTGCACCCGCGAAACCAGCGGAACCAGCGGCACCGGCTGCGTCCGCGGAACCAGCGGCACCGGCCGGTTCCGCGGAACCGGCGGCACTCGCGGCGCCGGCCGGCCGCGCGTCAGCGCCGGTTTCCTGTCCCGCTTCCGGGACGTCTCCCGGGCCCGTTCCCGAGACGGTTCCGGCTCCCGACTCCGAATCCGCCTTCGGCGCCTCGTCCGGGCCCGTCTCCGGGGCGCTCCCCGCCGGCCCGCGGGCCGCGGGCGGGCGCCGCGACGACGCTCGCGGAGCCGGTGGGTCGAACGCCTCCGGGGCCTCGAGGACCGTCGGATCGTCCGGGCGCAGCCCGTCGACATGTCCTGACGGCGCGGTGGGACGTGTGCTCACAGGGGCGTCTCCGAGAATCCGGGCGCGTAGGGGCGCAGCTCGGCGACAAGGTCGGCCCAGGCTCCGGTGAGCTGCAGAACGCCCACCGTCACCAGCAGGGCGCCGCCGGTCAGCGCGAGGAGTCGGGCGTGGCGGCGAACCACCCGCAGGGCACCGGCGGCCCGGCGGAAGGCCAGGCCGACAGCCAGGAAGGGCAGCCCTAGCCCCAGGCAGTACATGGCGGAGAGGAACGCGCCGCGCCCGGCCGTCGCGCTCTGCGCGGCGAGCCCCAGCACGGCGGCCAGGGTCGGGCCGATGCACGGCGTCCAGCCGAGACCGAACAGCAGGCCCAGCGCGGGGGCGCCGAGCAGCCCGGGATTGGGCATGCGGTGGAAGCGCCACTCCCGGTTGGCCCAGGACATCTGGGAGAACACTCCGGCGAAGCCGAGCCCCATCACGATCGTGACCACACCGAGCACCTGGCTGAGCCCGACCTGGTGCAGGTTCAGCCACTGGCCGAGGCCGCCGAACGCCACCCCGTACGTCACGAACACGACGCTGAAACCGAGCACGAACAGCCCGGTTCCAGCGGTCACCCGGCCGACCCTGCGCAGCTCCCCCAGCCGCCGGACCAGCGCGGACGGCTGCCCGCCGGCGGCCGCCGCAGCACCGCCGGACGGCGGTACGCCGACGGCCGGCAACGCACCGGACCCCCGCCCGGGGCCACCCACGTCGGCCGCGCCTGACATGCCTGACACGCCTGCGGCGGCGGGCGCTCCGACAGCCGCGGGCGCTCCGGCGGCAGCCATCGGCGCGGCGGCGGGCTCGCCCGGCTCCGCGGTCGCGGCGAACGCCGCGGAGCCGGCGGAGGCTGTCTGCGCCGGACGGCGCTGGAGATCCTCGCCGGACAACCCGGTGATGAAGGACAGGTAGCCGGGGACCAGCGGCAGCACGCACGGCGACAGGAAGGACAGCAGCCCCGCCGCGGCCGCGACGGGCGCCGCCAGTAGCAGCGGGCCGTCCGTGACGACGTCCACGACACCCATCCGGAACTAGACCTCCGTCCGGAGCCGCTCGAGCACGGTGGTCAGCTCCGCCGGCAGCACGCCACCGGTGAAGCGCGCGGCGATGCGGCCGTCCGCGTCGAGGACGAACGTCGACGGCAGGCCCGGGGCGACCGGCCAACCGGCGGCGAGCGTGCCGAGCCGGTCGACGATGCTCGGGTACCCGACCTTGAAGTCGCGGGTGAACGCCTTCGCGCTGGAGGCGTTGTCCTTCTCGTTCACCCCGACGAAGGCGACGTCCGGATTCCTGCCGGCGAGTGTGACGAGACCGGGGGTCTCCGCCCGGCACGGGGCACACCAAGAGGCCCAGAAGTTCACCACGACGGGCTTGCCTCGCAGCGAGGCGAGGTCGAGCTGGCTCCCGTCGAGCGTCGCGCCGGACATCCCCGGCGGTTCACGGCGGTCCGCGGCGGGCACGAAGTCCTGCCCGGGTGCCTGTTGAACGAATCCATAGCCCCCGCCACCCGTGGCGTCGACCTTGCTCGCGTTCGCCGAGCAGGCCGCGAGCCCGCCGCCGACCAGCAGCACGGCGGCGACCACGGCCATCACGCGGCGTCTCCGCCCAGTGTCCCGCTCCCAGCCCAGGATGAGCCCGCTCCTTTCGGCATCGCCGACCTTCTACGACCAACCGTAGAACTACGCCCTCCAGAGTAGGTGCCCCGTGAGCCGCACGCGTCAGGGCTTGGCCGCACAGGCCCCGGACGTCCGTCCCAGGACCTTCGACTCGGCCCCGTGGCACTGACGCGATCCAGGCGCTCCAGCCCGGCCGGCACACCGGGACCGCACACCGGGCCGGCTGTGCCGGCAACGCCGGTTCCGGCAACGCCGGCCCGCCACAGGTCAGGCCTCGGGCGCCTGCGCGCGGTCGATGACGAAGGAGGCGGTGACGTCCATCGCGGCCCGGCCGGGGGGCCACACCGCGGCCAGGCGCCGGCGCAGCTCGGGCGCGCCCGTGTGATGCCCGGTGGGGCCCATGAGAGCCACGTCGACGACCTCGTCCACGCCGAGCTGGAGGGTACGGGTCAACGTTTCCCAGGAGAGCTGGGCGAACCGGCCGGAAAGCTCGTCCGCCAGCCGTGCCCGCTTGCCCGGCTGGACGCCGACGAGCCCGAGTGGCTCCCGCAGCTCCGCGAGGTGCCCCTCTCCGGGTGTGACCAGAAGCAGCGTGCCCCCCGGCCGCAGCAGCCGGCGCATCTCCGCGAGGTTGCGCGGCGCGAAGACGTCCAGCAGGACGTCGACGGACGCGTCGGGCAGCGGCCAGCGGTCGGCCACGTCGAAGGCCACGGCACCGATTCGCGGATGGACCCGTGCCGCGCGGCGCAGCGCGTACTTCGACACGTCGACGGCGATCCCGAGCCGCCGCGGCCCCGCGTCCACGACGGCCGCGAGGTGGTGGGCGGTGCCGGCGCCGATCTCCAGCACGAGCTCGGGAGCACCGGCCGCCGGATCACTGACCGCCGGGTGATCGGCTGGCGGAGCATCGGCCGGTGTCCGCCCGCCCCCCGTTCGGGCCGCGGCAAGTTGGACCAGGCGGGCGGTGAGCGGCGCGTAGTGGCCACCCCCGAGGAAGTCGACCCGGGCCTGGACCATCTCGGCGGTGTCCCCGGACACCCGGCGGGCCCGGCCCGTACGCAGGTTCAGGTAGCCGGACCGTTCGACGTCGAAGGAGTGCCCCGCGGCGCACCGCACGGCACCCTCCGGGTCGGCCAGGGGCGCCGCGCAGACGGGGCACCGCAGGAGGCGCAGGGCTGGATGGATCATCCGACGCGGTGGGGGCCGGCCCTCACGCGCCCACGGAGCCGGGCGCGTTGGCGGTGGGCCCGTTGGGCTCGCTGTACTCCACCCGGAGGAGCTCCCCGGCCACGTAGACGGCCGAGGTGACGCTCGCCAGCGCGCACTGCCGCCGGTCCGGGCGGTGCCACAGGTGCTGCTCCTCCAGCGCGCGCCGGGCGATCCACACCGGAAGCTGGTGGCTGACCAGGACAACGTGCCGGCCCCGATGGGCGTCCCGCCACTCGGCGACGCTGCCGAGCATGCGCCCGGCGATCTCCGTGTACGGCTCGCCCCAGGACGGCGTCAGCGGGTTACGCAGCAGCTTCCACATCGCCGGATAGCGGAACACCGCGGGGCCCGCCTCGAAGGTCCTGCCCTCGAACGCGTTGCGGCTTTCGATCAGCCGCGGGTCGACCTGCAGCGGCACGCCGTGCGCCGCCGCGATCGGGGTGGCCGTCTGCTGCGCCCGGTCCAGCGGGCTCGCCACCACCGCGGCGACATCGAAGCCGGCCAGGTACTCGGCGGTGATCTTGGCCTGCCGCTCGCCGGTCTCGGAGAGCCGGTAGCCGGGCAGCCGGCCGTAGAGCACCTTGCTCGGGTTGAACACCTCGCCGTGCCGGACGAGGTGCACGGTCGTGACCTCCGGCCCGCTCACACGGCCCCCCCGCCGACCGCGACCGCCGCGCCCACCGCCACCGCCGCCGCGGCCCGGGCGGCCGCCGGTGCCGCCGCGGCTATCCGTTCGACCGCCTCGTCGTCGTGCGCCGCCGAGACGAACCACGCCTCGAAGGCCGACGGCGGAAGGTAGACCCCCGCGTCGAGCATGGTGTGGAAGAAGGCGGCATAGCGCTCGCTCGCCTGCCGCTTCGCGCCGGCGTAGTCGATGACCGTCGTCGCGTCGGTGAAGAACACGCTGAACAGCGACCCAGCGCTGTTGAGCAGGTGCGGGACGCCCTGCTCGTTCAGGGCGGTGGAGACGATGCCGGCGACGTCGGCGGCGCGCGCGTCGACCGTCGCGTAGACCTCGTCGGTGCAGGCGCGCAGCGTGGCGAGCCCGGCGGCCACCGCGAGCGGGTTCCCGGAGAGCGTCCCGGCCTGGTAGACGGGGCCGGCGGGGGCCAGTCGGGCCATCACGTCCGCCCGGCCACCGAAGGCCGCGGCCGGCAGGCCGCCGCCCATCACCTTGCCGAAGGTGAACAGGTCGGGCACCCAGCCCTCCACGGCGCCCTCCAGGCCCCACCAGCCGGTGCGGGAGACGCGGAACCCCGTCATCACCTCGTCGAACACCAGCAGGGCGCCGTGGGCGTCGCACAGGCGCCGCAGGCCGGCGTTGAAACCGGGCAGCGGCGGGACGACCCCCATGTTCGCCGCGACGGACTCGGTGATGACCGCCGCGATCGTGTCGCCGCGCTCGGCGAAGGTCGCCTCGACCAGGGCGAGATCGTTGTAGGGCAGGACGATCGTGTCGGCGGTCGCCGCGCCGGTGACGCCCGGGGTGTCGGGCAGGCCGAGGGTCGCCACCCCGGAGCCGGCCGCCGCGAGCAGCGCGTCGACGTGCCCGTGGTAGCAGCCCGCGAACTTGACGATCGTGGGACGTCCGGTGAACCCCCGGGCCAGCCGGATCGCGCTCATCGTCGCCTCGGTGCCGGAGTTCACCAGGCGCACCTGTTCGACCGGGGCCACCCGCTCGACGATGAGCTCCGCGAGCTCCACCTCGCCGGGGGTGGGCGTACCGAAGCTGGTGCCCCGGGCCGCGGCCGCCGTGATCGCCTGGACCACGTCGGGATGGGCGTGGCCCAGGATCATCGGACCCCAGGAGCACACAAGGTCCACGTAGGTGCGGCCGTCGGCGTCGACGAGCCGCGGGCCGGACCCGGAGGTCATGAAGCGGGGAGTGCCCCCGACGGCGCGGAAGGCACGCACCGGCGAGTTCACCCCGCCGGGGACGACCCGCTGGGCCCGCCGGAAGAGATCATCGGATGCGGGTGCGGTAGACGGAACCACCATGCCCCCGATCCTCGCAGGTCTCGCCGCGAGCCCGCGCCCGGCGCGGGTGCTGCCGCGGATCCGGCACCGAGAGCGGGAGCGGGAGCGGGGCCGGAGCGGTCGGCACCGACCGAGGCCGCCGGCGGACGGGGGTCTGCCCCGGCCGCCCACCGGCGGCGGCTCCGGTTACCAACTTTCGTCCCGACCCGGCACCTGCGCGCCGGGGACGAACCAGACCCTAATCCTTCATCTACCCGGGTCTTGCTTGGCCGCCAGTGACGATGGTATGCCCCGCCGCGAACTCGACGGGCGCCCGGCGGACCTTGCGGGCCCGGTGGATGTCCTGATGATGCCGGAACCGGGCCCGGGGTGCCTCCGCCCGCACCGATGATCGATAGGCGCGGTTGTCCTAGGCGACCTTCCCCACACGGGCCACCGGCCCGACTCCCCGCTATCCCAGGAACGGCGGTTGACCTTCAGCCATCCGAACCCTGATACTCGGCGGCGAGTAATCGGTACCAAGCAGCACAGAAACACGGGACGCGGGCCAGCAGCCCAGGCACGGGCGGCAGGGGCACCGGCGGCACGCGAGCCACGGGCGGAGGACGGAGAACTCATGGCACGGCGCAGGATGTCGAATCCGCTCGCCCTGGCCGTCCTGGCGCTGCTGAACGAGCGCCCGATGCATCCTTACGAGATCTCGACGACGCTGCGTGAGCGGCGCAAGGCCGACAGCATCAAGCTCAACTTCGGCTCGCTCTACACGGTCGTCGAGAGCCTGGAACGCGCCGGCTGCATCGTCGCGACCCGGACCGTGCGCGAGGGCCGCCGCCCGGAGCGGACGATCTACGCGATCACCGACGCCGGGCGGGTGGAGCTCGACGACTGGATGGCGGAGCTCGTCAGCACGCCGGTGAAGGAGTACACCCGCTTCGAGGCCGCCCTCTCACTGCTCCCCGTGCTGCCACCGGACGACGCCGTCCGCATGCTGAGCGAGCGTCGGCAGCGGCTGCTCGAGGAGTCCGAGGCGGCGAAGGCCACCGCGCGGCTGGCCACGGTCGAGAACCTGCCCCGGATCTTCCGCCTGGAGGGCGAGTACGTCGACGCCCTGCGGGACGCCGAGCTGCGCTTCGTGGACGCCCTCATCACCTCGATCGCCACCCGCGAGCTGGACGGCATCGAGCTCTGGGACGTCTTCCACGCCGACACCGCCCGGCCGGAGGAGATGCACGCGCTGGTCACCGCGGTGAAGGAGAAGATCGCCGGAGGCCGGTGGGGCGAGCTGACACCGGCGCTGCTCGCCGAGATGGAGACGCTCTCCGGCGGGCCCGCGGCGATCGAGGGCGGCGGCGACGGCACCACCGGCGGGGGGCCGCGATGACGACGTGACGACGACGGGTCCCCCGCACCGGTGCGGCAACACCGGCGCCGGGGACCCGCCCGGCGAGCGCCCGACCTCGCGGTGTTTCCACCGCGCGTACCGGACACCTTCCCAGGTCGACGATAACCGTCCCTGGTACGCGGCAAGGCCGGCTCCGCTCGCCCCGGACGGCGCCGCCACGGCGTCCGGCCCCGGACACGGGCCGGACGCGGTCGGCGTGCGCCCTGACAGCGGCCGCGCCGGGATCACCCGGTGCGGCCTGGGCCTGCACCGCCCGAGCGGGCGGCATCACCACCAGGGAAATCCCATGGCAGCACCGTCCAAGGCGTCCGCCGCACCCGCGGCGGGCGCGACGCCCCGGGGGGCCGCGAGCCCGCCCGACCCGACCGCGGCGATAACTGTCGCCGACCTGCACAAGTCGTACCCCGGCCGGGGACGCGGCGCCCGGCCCGTCCCGGCCCTGGCCGGCATCGGCTTCACGGTTCCGGCGGGAACAGTGTTCGGCCTGCTCGGGCCGAACGGGGCCGGCAAGTCGACCACCGTCAAAATCCTGAGCACGCTGTCCCGCGCGGACTCGGGCACGGCCAGCGTCGCCGGCTACGACGTCCGCCGCGATCCCGGCCTGGTACGCCGGTCGATCGGCCTGGTCACCCAGAAATCCGGCACGGATCTGGACGCCACCGGCCGGGAGAACCTCTGGCTACAGGGCCGCCTTTACGGGCTGGGCGGCCCCCGACTGACCCGCCGGGTCGACGAGCTCCTCGACCGTTTCGACCTCGGCGCCGCTGCCGACCGGCTCGCCCGCACCTACTCCGGGGGGATGCTGCGCCGGCTGGACGTCGCCGTCGGCCTCGTCCACCGTCCGTCCGTCCTGTTCCTCGACGAACCGACGACGGGCCTGGATCCACAGGCCCGGTCGGCCATGTGGCGGGAGATCGCCGACCTCACCGCCGACGGGCTGACCATCCTGCTGACCACGCATTACCTCGAGGAGGCCGACCGCCTCGCCGCCAGGGTCGCGATCGTCGAGGGTGGGCGCGTGGTCGTCGAGGGCAGTCCCGACACGTTGCGCAGCGAGCTGCGCGGTGACTCGGTGAACCTCGAGCTCGCCGCCCACCCGGAGGGCGACCGGACGCACGAGGGCGCCGAGCAGGCGGCCCGGATTCGTGAGCTCCTCGCCGCCGTCCCCGGAGTGCTGGACGTGGCCGTCGAGGGCCGACAGGTACGCAGCCGGGTGTCCGGCGGCGCCGCGACCCTGCCGGCGGTCATCGCGGCGCTGGACGGCGCCGGGCTGGCGGTGGCGTCGGCGACGATCGCCAGGCCCTCCCTGGACGACGTCTACCTGCGCCACGTGGGGCGCCGCATGCGGCCCGAAGCCCGTTCCGGGGATCCGGACGCCGCCGCGAACCCTCCGGACACCCCGCCTACACCGGACACCCCACGCACACTGGGCACGGCAGGCCAGCCGGGCACGGCAGGCGAGCACGGTTCGGGCACCGGGCAGGGGGACGTCCGATGAGCAGCTCCGTGCTGCCGGGACCGGCGGCGGGGAGCGCCAGGCCGGCCCGCGTGTCCGGGCGCGGGCAGCTCGCCGCGTTCTTCGTGCGCAACGTGCGCGCGCTGCTGCGCCAGCCGGCCTACCTGTCGATCAGCCTGGTCCAGGCCGTGGTGTGGCTGCCGCTCTTCGGGTCGCTGTTCCGCGGAGTCGCGGACATACCCGGATTCGGCGACGGCTCCTACTTCGACTACCTGACACCGGGCGTTGTGATGATGTCGGCGTTCTTCAGCGCCGGCTGGGCCGGGATGGGCTTCATCACGGACATGGAGCGCGGGGTCATGGACCGGATCCTCGCCGCCCCGGCCAGCCGCTGGGCGATCATCGGTGGCTGTCTTGCCTACCAGGCCCTGCTGACGACCGTCCAGACGATGATCATCCTGCTGCTCGGCTGGGCACTGGGAACCGACTACGGGGGCGGTGCCGTCGGACTGCTCGTGCTGGTCCTGGTCGCGATCGCGCTCGGCACCGTGGTCGCCGCGCTGTCCATGGCGCTGGCGCTGCTCGTCCGCCGTGAGGAGTCACTGGTCGCGGCGACCAACTTCCTCGCGCTGCCGCTGACCTTCCTCTCGACAGCGATGATGTCCCGCGACCTGCTGCCCGGCTGGATCCGGCCGATCGCGCTCGCGAACCCACTGGACTGGGCCGTCTCGGCGGCGCGCGAGACCATCGCCGCCGACCCGAACTGGGCGCTGGCCGGCTGGCGGGTGGCCGCCCTGACCGCCGCCGCCCTGACCGCCGCCGCCCTGGCCACCCAGGCCTTCCGCGCCTACCAACGCTCCCTCTGACCAAACCGGCCTCCGGTCAGGCCGGGCGGCTCGATGTGTGGCGGGTGAATGAGTCCATGGACTCATTCACCCGCCACGCTAAACCTGAGTCGAGGTTTGGGCCGCGGTGGGGGGG
>NZ_UBIZ01000083.1:0-12033 GCF_900465275.1 Parafrankia sp. Ea1.12
GACGATGGCCCCGGTCATGGTGCCCGCCGCCCGCCGCCCGCCGGGCGGCGGGCGGCGGGCACCATGACCGGGGCCATCGTCCCGGGCCTGCTGGTCTCGATGTCCTCGCCGTGGGTGGTCGCGGCGGCGTCGAGCAGGCACATCTACGGGTTGTCCACATCGGGCTCCTGCCGTCCGAGATCAGCCTGATCCGGATCGGGGTGCCCTCGGCAGGCGTGCGCGGCCGCGGCATTTCGGCGGTGTTGATGCTGGTAGTGCTGCTGATGCTGGCAGTGCTGGGGGGCGAGACGTTCTCGCTGTCGTCGCCCCCACAGCCCGCGACGAGGAACGGGTTCGCGGTCCTGGCGGCTTCCGCCAGGGAGCCTAAGCCCCCCCCCGCGTCGCCTCGCTGTACGCCTCCCGGCGGGACGTCGTCCTGCCGGTGGCCGCCCCGCCGGGCGAAACCCGGGCCGCTGGTGCGGCTGAACGTCATGTGGGTTCCGTGCGCGCTTCATGCATCCACCCGTCCTTCGAGATCAGGGCCCTACCTGCTCTCGGCAGGGGCGGGCTGGCTCGGGGGTGGACCGAGCAGCCCGTCCGGGCCGTGGAGGGGGGACCTGGTCGGGTCGATAGGAGGTGGATGTTTGCAGAGTTTTTGTGACGAAGTCAACATCTGGCCTGACCGGGGAAAATCTGCTATCTGGTCACGAAGGTGCCACCAGGTGACCGGGCGTTAGGGTTCGATCGCCTCCTGAGCCGCCTGCGCCTCCTGGCGAGTCGGGGATCCCACCTTTACGTTCCCTGTCAACAATCGTCACTGCCCGTCACAGGTCGACCCGGTCGTTGTACCGAGTCACAGGATGCCTGCCTTTGCCCGTGGCACGTGGGCCTTCGCCGCGCCGCGGGATGTGAGGCCCAGCCGGATCGCGCCCGCTCGGGAGCTGTCCGGGTCGTTGAAGAACATGAACGGGCCCTGCGCGACCAGTTCGAACGGGATGCCGGCCGGGAGCACCTCGGGCCTGGCGATGAGCCGGCGGTTCGCGACGTCAACGACGATCACGCGACCGTCGGTGAAGTCGGGGATGAAGATCCTGTACAGATCCACATCAGGATTGCGTGTCAGGGCGTAGGACAGGGACCACATCATGATCATCCAGCCTGCCCGACGCAGGACCCATCCTGCAGGCAAACGTGCAGGTCACCACCTAAATCGGGGTTCTGGAGCCCCACACGCTGGCAGGTCGGCGGCCTCCTGCGTCACCGGCCGTAGCTCTGCTGTCGGCCAGGGCGACCCTCGCCTTCCAGCCCGCACTGCGGTCTGCGCTTGCGCGCCCGGGTGGTCGACGAGCCGATCACTCGCCCTGGACCTTCGCGCCTCTCGAACTCCAGGCCCGCGTCAACACCAGCACAGATCATCGCCTGGGCTGGCCAGCCTGCCGGCGCCGTGCTCGGCGGACTTGACAATCCAGCGCCGCGAAGCCGGGGCAGCCACGCCTGACATCGGCGGAAAGGCCAAGCCAGCCAGATCTCGATGTCGGGATCGGTCAGTGGTCGCCGGGTTTGCCGAACTCCTCGATCAGCACGGGATACTGCTCCCCACCATGTCCGGCGGCAATCGAGCGGTCAGCCATCACCTTGATCAACCTGGGCAGTTCGGCGTTGACTCCCACCGCCTCGCTCTCCTCGATCAGGTGCGCCATCGCCCGCGCGTCGGTCTCCAGGGCCGACACCTCGGCGGGGAAGGAGCCGCTGTCGATCTGCTCGGCATACCCGGGCAGCCATTCGGCCACGCCGGCAGCGATCTGCCGGGCGAACGGCGCGTACGTCGCGGCGTCGACACCGGCCGTCCTGAGCAGGGCAGTGCCCTGGAGCCAGGCGTTCAGGACGCTCCACATCATGGCCAGGCCAGCCACGTCGTACAGGGACGCCAGCCCGTGGTCCGCGCCAAGGTAGGTGACGGTGCCGAGCGCGCCGAGTGTTGGCCTGTGTGCCTCGAAGTCCGACCGCGGCCCGCTGTGCAGAATCACCGCCTCGGCGGTCCCGATCGCCGCCGGGATGGCCATGATCGCGCCGTCCAGGTAGCGGGCGCCACGCTGCTCGGCCCATCGGGCGGCTTCGCGGGCCTGGGCCGAGTCGCCCGAGGTCAGGTTGATCAACATTGTGCCGTCCAGCTCGATGTCGGTCGCGCCGAGCAGCTCGTGCGTGGCCTGGTAGTCGGTGACGCAGATGACCGTCAGGGAACCTGCCTTGAGCGCGTCGCCGACCGTCGGCGCGAGCCGTGCGCCCTCGGCCACCAGCTGGTCGGACTTGGAGGTCGTGCGGTTCCACACGGTTGTGGGATTCCCGGCTTTCAGGAACGCGCCTGCGAGTGCCTGGCCCATCCGTCCGAGTCCGATGACTGTCACGGGTGTGTCGGGGCTGTCGTTCATGGCAGCATCGTCAACGTTGAGACCGGTGTGAAGGTCAAGCGAGGTTTCGATGCGGATCGGGGAGCTGAGTCGTCGGACGGGCGTCAATGCCCATCAGCTGCGCTATTACGAGGCCCAGGGCCTGCTGGAGGCAGACCGCGGCGTGAACGGTTACCGCGAGTACGGCGAGAACGCCGTGCTGCGGGTGAATCAGATCCGGCACCTGCTTGGTGCCGGTCTGTCGTCCGAGGACATCGCGTACCTGCTGCCCTGCGCGGTCGGAGAGGCCCCGGAGCTGCCCGGGTGCCCCGAGCTGCTGGCCGCGATGCGCTCCCGGCTGCAGCGACTGAACGACCAGATAGACAGGCTCGAGCAATCCCGCGATGCGCTCGCGACCTACATTGACGCGGCCGAGCGAATGGGCAGCGAGAGCTATCCACCCTTTGACAAAGCTGACCTGGAGCCCGCCCCTGCATAACCACAGGCGATCTCCGGCCGCAGGATAGCCCATCGTGCACGCGGCGACGACGGCAGCGGGCAGTCCGACTGCCTGCCACTCCGCGCCCGAGACCATGCCGAGCAGGTGCGCCAGATGGTTGCGTTGACGCCCAGCTACAGGAAGCTCGTCGCGGCCTGCGACAGGTATCCCAAGCGCCACCCCTGCCAGCAGCAGCCGGCAGGGTCGATCCGACCCGCGTGCCGGCCAAGCAGCAGCACCGCGCCGAGGGTGAGCAGACCGCCGGCGAACGCCGCTCCGGACACTCCAGCCGAGACAGCCAGCCGACGCCGCCGAGGGTCCGCGGGCTCGGCGACCTATATACCAAGATCGGCGAGCGCGGCGACGAAGGCGATCGTCCGCACGACCTTGTCTGGCTCGACTTCCGGTCTAGTCAGCAGCCGCAACGCCTCCGAAAGGGGGCGGTTCGCATGACGGAAACTTGGTTGTCCAGATGGGGCTCGAACCAGCCATCGAGGTCCTGACCAGCCCCGATCCAAAACGCCAGGCCTCAAGCGATAGGTCATAAACCGCATGTGCGCAGGTTGGGTGCCTGATCAAAAATCTGGTGGACCTAACGCACCACAATAAGAACCCTTCAATCTTGGTTCAGTGCCTTGAAATCACCATCCGCCCGGTCTCCACGAGGCTCCTGACCAGGGGCGATGCCGAGTGAGCGCCCAGCAAGCAACATCATCGGCTGAATCGAACGTGCGTTCCGCACATCTGGTAGGTCCGGACGCCGCAGTCCGTCTGGTGACCGTCACCATGATCGTGGGGATCGTCGTCAGGTTGACGTTCCTGTTCGTGTTCGGGAACGTGGCGACGCTCGGCATTCGTCTGGGGGTGCCGACGTACGTCGCGTTCCTCGTCGCGTCGGCGGTCGACTTGTCGGTCGTGGCGCTTCTGGTCGGCACGCGGCACCTGACCGTGCACGGCGGGCCGGTGGAGGTGGTTCCATCGGCGCGGCGTCTGCTCATCTTCTCCAACACGGTAACGCTCGCGTTGAACTACGCGGAACCCCTCATCGCCGGCCACTACGGCAAAGCCGTCTTCGACGCCGTCGGACCACTCTTCCCTATCGGATGGGCCGAGGCCGGCCCCCAGTTTGCTCCGAGCCATGCAGACGACCGGAGCCGGAACGCTGGCTCTAGTCACGCAGCCCGAACCCCTCCCGACCCCAGCATGATCGAAAATGGACGAGACCAGCCGCGTACAAACTCGTTCGCCGACAACCGCTCATGCCGATGAGCGGACGTTTCATGTAGTGGGGTCGACCATCCGCTACTGGTTGGGTGACGCAATCCAGGCGGCGATCTGGGCGCGTGAGTTGAATCCAAGTTTGTTCAGGATGTTGCGGATGTGGCTGTCGACGGTGTGTTCGGAGATGAGCAGGCGCGCTCCGATCTGTTTGTTACTCAATCCGTCGACGACCAGGTGTGCGACCTCGGCTTCCCGTTTCCCGAGCGGTGGCGTCCGGTTATCGCCTGATGCCGCGGCGGTAACGTGAGTGGGTTCGCCGAGCGCCAGGCGGATCGGGTCTTCTCGGCTCAGGCGTTGTCCGGCCTCGAACTCTGTCTGGAACGTGTGTATTCCGAGTGCGGTTCTGGCCGATTCTTTGGCATGGGCCAACAGTGGAGCTAGGTATGGCAAGACGGTTGCGCCGACGCCCGTTTGCACGGTTTCGGCCGCCCCGAGCAGTCGGGCTCCGAGCCGTGGTTGGCCGGAACCCGCAGCGTGGCAGCCCAATGCGTCGAGTAGGCAGTACTGCGCCACCCGGTCATCGATCTGGCTGGCGATCCGTAGCGCTTCCGTGAACAGCGGCTTTGACTCGTCGAGATCTCCGCCGATCAGAGCGGCGAGGCCGAGGTTCAGAAGCATCATCTCGTGACTGTAGAGGTCGCCCGCTCGGCGGCTGCGAAGCGCGCCTTCTGAGGACGCCGATCTGACCGTGTCGAGATTGCCCTCGATGAGACCGTCGAGCGCTCTGGCCTGCAGCAACGCGATCGTCGCGGGATAATCGCCAAGGGGCGTCGTGATGGCTCGAGCCGCGTCGAGCAAGCGGCTAGCCGATGCACGATTACCGGCCATGCGGTGGGCGATGGATGCCAAGGACAGCGACTGTGACTGCAGGCTGACCTGCCCTGCATCCTGAGCCGCTGCCGCCGCTCGTTCCAGCGCCGGCGTGGCGGCCGTCGGATCGGACTGCAGTACGGCGAGGAATCCGCGGAGGAAGTGGGCCAAGGCGGGGGCCTGCGGGCTTCCACTTCCCGCCTCGAGCAGCTCATCGAGCCACCAGACGCCTTCGCTGGTCGCACGGGTAATCCAGTACCACCCTATCGAGCTGGCTAGATCCAGTCCGCGTTCGCTGTCTTGGTGCGCCACGCATCGCTGAAGGACAGCGCGGATGTTGTCGATCTCCAGGTCCATCCAGTCGAGCCATTCGACGATCCGGTACCGGGCGTCCGCCCGCGAGCGCAGGCACCTCGACCGGTAGTAGTCGGCGCAGCGTAGTTCGACGGCCGCCACCTCGCCCGCTTCTCCTGCCTTGAGGTCGGCATATTCGCGCATCGTCTCGTGTAGCCGGTAACACGCGATGTCCTTGACGTCCTCCTTCACCACCAGGGATTTGTCGACAAGCGACGACAGCAAATCCAGTGCCTGTGCGGCCGGCACGTCGTCGGACGTGCAAACCGACTCGACGTCGTCGAGGGTGAACCTTCCCGCGAACACCCATAGCCGCCTCAGCAGGATCTGCTCGCCGGCCGTCAACAGGTCGTGGCTCCAGTCGATGGTGGTCCGCAGCGTCTGGTGACGCGGCAAGACGGCCCGGCCGCCACCGGTGAGCAGTCCGAACCGGTCAGTCAAGCGATCGAGGATCTGCTGCGCGGTGAGGACCCGGGTCCGGACCGCCGCCAGCTCGATCGCCAACGGCAGCCCGTCAAGCCGGCGGCACAGATCGACTACGGCCGTTTGGTTCGCGGCGGTCAACTCGAAGCTGCCCGATCCAGCCGCCGCCCGTTCGGCGAACAGCATGATCGCCTCGTTCTGTCGCAGTTGCGGGAGAGACACCCGCGGGTGAGCCGACGGCAGATCCAGTGGCGGCACGGGGACCACGTGCTCACCCGGTATCGATACCGGCTCCCGGCTGGTGGCGATCACCCGCACGCCTGGTGCGGCTCTCATGACCTCGGTCACGAGCCGAGCGGCCGCTTCGATCAGATGCTCGCAGTTGTCCACGACCAGCAACAGCTGCTTGTCCCGCAGGTATGACAGCAGCAGGGCCACCGGCTCGGTCGCGGCCTGGTCCCGCAGGTCCAACGCCGCCATGACGGCGTTGCCGACGAGTGCGGGGTCCCGGACTTCAGCGAGCTCGACCAACCAGGCGCCGCCGGGGAATCCCCGTCCGAGGTCGGTCGCCGCCCGGATAGCCAGGCGGGTCTTGCCGACCCCGCCCGGCCCGATGAGGCTGACCAGCCGGGCCTCGGTGAGCTTCTTCCTGAGTTCGGCGAGCTCCCGGCGGCGGCCGATGAAGCTGGTCGCTTCGGCCGGCAGATTACCTGGACGGCGCGAGGGTCTGGCCATGGTGCCAAGGACTTTACCGCTGGGAAGCCCGGTCCTCCGCACATCGGGTCTTGATGGTGTGACGGGCCGGGTTGAAGATGTCCTTCGGGTGGCCGAACCGGGGCGTGGCGTAGTCGTCGTCGCCCTGCTCGTAGGCCCCGTAGAGGGAGATGCTGGTCATGTCCCGGTGGACCTGGGACACCTCGATCCCGAACGCGACGATCGCGGCGGTGCCGATCGAGCCGACGGCGGCGTCGGCCTGCTCGGCGAGCGCCTCCAGCTCCCGGCCGACCCGGTCGTCGTTGAGCGCGTCCGGCTCGATCCCGAGGACCTTCTTGACCGCCCACTTACGCGCCCAGTTCTCGATGCGGACCAGCGGGGTCGGGAGGTCAACCGGTTGGCGATCACCATCGCGATGACCTGGCCGTGGGTGACCCGGGCATCCGAGCGGACCGGGCAGAGCCGGTCGATGGTCGCGACCAGGTCGAGACGGGCCAGCAGGTCACGGACCACGGGCAGCGCGCCGAGGAACTTCTCCACGCTCTCGGGCCCGTAGTCCAGCACGGCGGCGGCCTGCACAGCTCCGAACCGTGCCAGGCCCAACACTCCCGCACCAGCAGCCACACCATTAGATGATCAAGAAGCCGCACAGTCAGCACACCAGACGAACGTGCGGAGGACGGGGGAACACCGTCGCGGGCCGGCCACGGTAGCTACCTCATCACGAATTCCATTGATGTCGGTGCCCCGGCGTGCCGCCTAAGCTGACGAGTGTGACCGCGGAGCCACCGGTACAACGAGTCGAGGTCAGTTTCGTCGGCGCCCGTACCGCCCAGCTGGCCAAGCGTGCGTCGGGTTCAGCGAGGTGGAAATCGACGGTCCGGTCCTGCGCCATTTGGTCAGCAACAGCTTTCAGTCGTTTCTCGAGGCGTCGCACGGTGGCGAGGTAGACAGTCTTTAGTCAATGACCCGATCAAATTGCAGGTTTGCCCGCAGGTAGCGACACGACGATCGAAAAGGTGTGATTGGACGGATGTCAGGACGGAGCGTGGAAGAGCAAGCCCGCGCGCTTTTTGCACCGCTCGGGCCGACGTACGACCGCGTCGGCGCCACGCTCTCGCTGGGACAGGACCCGCGCTGGCGCCGCTATCTCGTTTCGTGCCTTCCGCGCGGCGGCCAGGTTCTCGACGTGGCGACAGGGACGGGGCTGGTCGCGGCGGAACTCCTGCGGCAGGGGTTCGGGGTGACCGGAGTCGATCAGAGTCCCGAGATGCTCGCGGTCGCGCGCCGTCGCTTCGACGACGAGGTCAAGCTGATCCATGCCTCGGCGGATGCGCTCCCGCTCGGTTCCGAGTACTTCGACCACGTCACGGTTACGTACCTCCTTCGCTACGTCGACGATCCCGCGGCGACGCTGGCCGAGCTCGCGCGCGTGGTGCGTCCGGGTGGCTTCGTCGCCTCGCTCGACTTCGGCGTCCCGAGTGGTGCCGCCCGCCCGCTGTGGGATCTTTACGTCCATGCGGTGCTACCGCTCGCCGGCCGCCTTCTCCGGAACGGCTGGCGGGAGGTCGGCGACTTCCTCGGAGGCTCGATCCGCGACTTCTGGGAGCGCCACCCGCTCGAGCACCAGCTCGAGTGGTGGCACGCGGCGGGACTCCACGGGGTCGAGGTGAAACGGCTGAGTCTCGGCGGCGCCGCCGTCATCTGGGGACGGAAGACGTGAGCCCTCCCGATCGTGCGGCCGAAGGCGTCATGACGCGGGAGGTTCAGCCGGTCTCCCGTCCCGCCTGGTACGCGCTCGAGCGCGGCGGCTGGCGGGACTACGTGACGCTGCTCCATCCCCCCTACACGGCGTGGCACCTGTCGTACGTCGTCATCGGCGGCTGTCTCGCGCCCGTCGTTGCCTGGGACAGGCTCGGTGCCGTCGTCGCCGCGTTCGCGCTCGCCGTCGGTGTCGGCGCGCACGCCCTCGACGAGCTGAACGGGCGACCGCTGCGCACCAACATCCCTGATCGGGTTCTCGTCGCGCTCGCCGGCGTCTCGACCGTGGGCGCCTGCACGATCGGCCTCGTGGGCGTGCTTACCTTCGAGGCCTGGCTCGCGCTCCTCATCCCCCTCGGGATCTTCCTCGTGCTGGCGTACAACCTCGAGCTCGCCGGGGGACGCTTCCATTCCGACCTCTGGTTCGGGCTCTCGTGGGGAGGCTTCCCCGTGCTCTGCGGCTACGCGGCCGTCGCGGGCGACATCCGAGGCGTGACTGTGCTCGCCGCGGTCTTTGCGGTGCTGCTCTCGCTCGCCCAGCGCGCGCTCTCGCACCACGTGCGGTACGTGCGACGCCGGGTGATCGCCGTCCGCGGCGAGCTCGAGCTCGCCGACGGGAGCAAAGAGCCGCTCGACGCCAGGCGGCTCACCGCTCCTGCCGAGACCGGACTGCGGCTCCTCTCGCTCGCGACCGCCGTGCTGGCCGCGACCCTTGTCGCCGTCCGCATCTGATCGGCCACCACCATGGCCGCGTGCCGCTCCCCGCGCACATTCTCCTGGCCGCGCGCTACGTTGGGCTCCCCCGGTCGCGCGCGGTCCGCGCGGGTTCAACGAGATCGTCGCCTCGGCCCGTCGCGCGGTCCGCGGCGCCGCGGAGCAGGCTGCGGACCAAGAAGGACGGCTGCGTATCTCGCAATGTTCCCCGAATGCCCGCGGGTCTCTGTCAGCGTGGACGGCGGAGGAGCGGCGTTTCTCGGACGAGTGCTGCGGCGCCTCGCCTTGCGAGCTGCCGTTCGACCTACGGTTTTGGCCGTTGCCGCCGTTGCCGCCGCCGGTGTCCGCTGGAGACGTCGAGTGGAATGGTGACGGCGAGCGCGATCCTGGCGGCACGCGAGCGGAACCTGACTGAGGACGGCGCCCTGCACGAGGCCGTGAATTCATCTGGCGAAACGCGGATCTGTGTGATCGGCGCAGGCCCCTGCGGTCTGACCGCGCTGAAGAACCTACTTCAGGTCGGCTTCCGCAACGTCGTCTGCTACGACGAGAGCAGCGACATAGGGGGCAACTGGGCGTACACCGACGATCCCCATCGGGCCAGCGTCTATGAGTGCTCGCACATCATCTCGTCCCGGCGCATGTCATCGTTCGCCGATTTTCCGATGCCAGAAGAATACCCGGACTTTCCTTCGCACCGGCAGCTGCTCGCCTACTTCACCGAATATGCGAGAGCGTTTCAGCTCGAGCCGCACATCCGCCTCGGTTCGTATGTCGAGCAATGCACGCTCGGCGGCGACGGCCGATGGGCGGTGCGTATCATCACGAACGGCGAAACAAGGGTTGAACTTTTCGACAGCTTGCTGGTCTGCTCCGGCCACCACCGCGAAGCGCTCGTGCCTGAATACCCGGGCACGTTCACAGGCAAGATCGTTCACTCCTCCGCCTACAAGCGCCCCGAGCCGTTCCGCGGCCAGCGCGTGCTCGTGGTCGGCGCAGGAAACTCGGCCGCTGATATTTCCGTCGACGTCGCCCACCTCGCCTCGCGGGCCGCGCTCAGCATGCGCGAGGGGACCTACTTCATTCCGAAACTCATGTCCGGGAAGCCGATGGACGTCCTCTATGGGTCCTGGTACGGCAAGATTCCAAAGCCGCTACTCCAGTCGGCACTGAAGCTTTGGCTGCGGCTCGTGATCGGTAAATGGGAAGAATACGGTCTACAGACCCCGACCAAAGCGCCGCTCGCGAAACACCCGACCTTGAATTCCAGCGTACTCGACGCGCTACGCGATGGCCGGCTCGTCGCGCGCCGCGGCATCGAGCGCTATGACGGAAACATTGTCCACTTCACCGACGGCACACAGGAAGAATTCGACGTCATCATCATGGGAACCGGCTTTCGCACGAGCTTCCCGTTCCTGTCCGAGCGGATCGCCGGCTGGGACATGGCCAAGACGCCGCCACTCTATCTGAAGATGATGCATCCGACGATACCAAGCCTTTTCTTCATCGGCCTGTTCCAGCCGATCGGCTGCATCTGGCAGCTCGCCGACTACCAGGCACGCCTCGCGGCGCTGCAGATCAGCGGGCGGGTGAGACGCCCGTCCGACATCGATACGCGCATCCGCCGCGAAGTCGCGCGCGCGCATTCTCGGTCCGATCCGTCGCCCCGGCACGCGATCGAAGTCGACTATCACGCATTCCGGCGAGAAATGATGGGCGAGCTCGCCCAGGCTAAGCCCGGATGCAACGAAATGCCGCCAACGCGATCCGGGCCGTCATGTCACGCAGAGTGACTTCGATGTGAGCTGGAAGATCGACACGAACGTCCACTTCTGCCGCGAGTCGGATACAGCAGTCGTCGCCAGCTTCCGCCCGGACGGGTGGCCTGGGCGGTTGGGGCGGGCAAGGCCGCTACCCATGGGGTTGGCGGCTCTCCGAGATCGCCGGACACCGCGGAAGAAAGCTGCCCGTGATTGAACGTGTACATGTCGACCCGCTCGAGAAGGTGATCAATACCGTTGAGGATGACGAGGCGGCCCGACGGGAGACCCGGCAGGACACGGCAGCCGGTTGCCGTCACGCGCCACGGCCGGCGGATCTACTGCGGGATTCAGCGTTGCTGGCAACGGAGATCCTGGCGCAATGGTATGGACGGGAGATCACCGTTGAGATCATGGATCGCGCGGTTCGATTGATACAGGAGGACTCGTCGTACCCGGTAAGGGCACTCGGTCGAGAACACCATTCGCCTGGACTCGCGGTACTACTTCGTTGCGTCGACAACGCAACTGTCCAGCACCGTAATATCCGGATGCATGTCGAGGGTGAGAGCGTAGGCTTCGCATTCTCGACCGTGCTGCTCGACCGGGTGACCGCGCGGGAGCGCGCCACGCTCACCGCCACGGACGTGTCTCTTGGTCGGGCTCTACAGGCGGAGGGAATCCAGCGTCGGATGCTCGCAATGACGATTTCGGACGACGGCGGGTATGGCCACACTTCCGATGGCCACGCGATCGCCACGCAGGCGTTGTTGTGCCGAAATGACACACCCGTAGCCTATGTCCAGGAGAAATTCTTCTTTGGTTCACTTCCACCAGACGGCGCGCGGCGGGCCCAAAATACAGACCTATAACGTCGACCACCTTGTCCTCGAAGTCAGGGACGGCCGACAGCTTGAAGGTATTTGCGGTGCGGCTGGAGGTGATTGGTACGCCCTCGGTCGGTGACGAAGTCGCGCCAACAACCCACGATGCCTACAAACCACTGGGGGGACCCTGTAGCGGCGACCATCCGCAATGCGGTCTCCCGGTCGTCGCGGACCGCCCAACGCAGCGCGGCCATCAGGTTGTCGTGCTCCGCCGACAGCCGGGCCAGCCAGTCGAGCTGTTCTGACCTTCGCAGGTGCGGATCGGATCGCTGGGCGAGCTCAAGGTGGTAGCGGGCGTGCGCGCGCCGCAACGGCTGCTGCTCACCGACCTGCGCTAGTGCGCTGGCCACGAATGTTCTCTGGTTCGGTTCAGGCGGCGTGTGATCGTGGTCGGCCCCAGCGTTGTTGGCGTTCGGAGCGGACGCGGGTGCGTTCGCGGCGTTGAGCGGCCAGGACGGTGG